>JAZBPT010000145.1:0-7194 GCA_036351755.1 Wenzhouxiangella sp.
GCCGGCATCGTTCTCGTCGAGCTGGGCGTCGGCATCACGGTCGCCGCCGTGGTCATGCTCATCTATACCCTGTTCGCCGACCGGCTGCGGGTCGTGGCGGAATCGAACCGGGAGGAGATCGACTGATGGACTGGCTGGGCCACTTCAACTACTGGGTCGTGATCTTCCTGATGATGACCGGCTTCTATGCCGTGATCGCGCGCGGCAACATGGTCAAGATCATCATCGGGCTGAACATCTTCCAGACCTCTGTCTTCATCCTGTTCATCTCCGCGGGCAAGATCATCGGCGCTTCCTCGCCGGTGCTCGAGAAGGGCGTCGATCTCTATTCCAACCCCCTGCCGCATGTACTGATCCTGACCGCCATCGTCGTCGGCGTGGCCACCACGGCCGTCGGCCTCGCCCTGGCGGTGCGGGTGCGCGAGAACTACGGCAGCATCCAGGACGACCAGCTCACCGAAGAAGAGGACGGGGAGCCCAATACATGAGCATTCTCGAGTGGATGCCGTTCAGCGTGCTGCTGCCGCTGCTCGCCGCACCGGTCTGCGCCCTGCTGCCCGGCCGCTTCCTGCCGTGGCTGCTGGCCCTGGCGAGCGTTACCGCCTCGGCGGTGATCATGGCCTTCGTGCTGCCCGAGGCGGTCAACGAGCCGATGCGCTACTTCTTCGGCGACTGGCCCCCGCCGATCGGCATCGAGTATCGCGTCGACGCGGTCAACGCCTTCATCGGGCTCCTGATCGCGGTAATGGGCGCGGTGATCCTGCCCTGGGGCCGCGTGAGCGTGAACCGCGAAGTCCCGCAGCGACAGGGCCTGTTCTACGCGCTGTTCCTGCTTTCCTTCTCCGGCCTGATGGGCATCACCCTGACCGGCGACGCCTTCAACGTCTTCGTCTTCCTCGAGATTTCCTCGCTGTCGACCTACGTGCTGGTCGCGCAGGGACGCAGCCGAGCCGCGCCGCTTTCGGCCTTCCGTTACCTGGTCATGGGCACCCTGGGCGCGACCTTCTACCTGATCGGCATCGGCCTGATCTACATCATGACGGGCACGCTCAACATGGTCGACCTGGCCGAGCGCCTGCCGGCCGTGGCCGACAGCCGGGCCGTGCAGGCTGCCTTTGCGTTCATCATCGTCGGCATCGGCCTGAAGCTCGCGCTGTTCCCCCTGCACCGCTGGCTGCCCGGCGCCTATGCCAATGCGCCGTCGGCGGTGACCGTGTTCCTGGCCTCCACGGCCACCAAGGTCGCCATCTACGTGCTGCTGCGCCTGGTCTTCACGGTCTTCGGCATCGAATTCGTCCGCCAGATGCCGTTCTCGGAGGTGTTCTTCGTGCTCGGCGTCATCGGCATTCTGTTCGCCTCGATCTGGGCGATCGAGCAGGACAACGCCAAGCGGCTGCTGGCTTACTCCAGCGTCGCCCAGGTCGGCTACATGGCGCTGGCGATCAGCTTCGTTTCCGTGGCCGGCATCAGCGCCGGGCTGGTGCACATGTTCAACCACGCCCTGATGAAGGCGGCCCTGTTCATGAGCGTGTGCACCGTGATCTACCAGGTGGGCTCGCCGCATATCAGCGCCTTCCGCGGCCTGGGCCGGCAGATGCCGCTGACCATGCTGGCCTTCGTGCTGGCCGGTCTGAGCCTGATCGGCGTGCCGCTGACGGTGGGCTTCATCAGCAAGTGGCTGCTGATCGAAACCGCCATGGCCGACGGCAACTGGTTCGCCGTGGTCGTGGTGCTGGTCGGCTCGCTGCTGGCCGTCATGTACATCGGCAAGGTCGCCGAGGCGGCCTGGCTCAAGCCGGCGCCGGAAGGGCGTGAGCCCGTTCGTGAAGCGCACCCGGGCTTGCTCGTGCCGATGTGGCTTCTCGTGGCGGCCAACTTCTACTTCGGGATCGACACCCGCCTGACCGTCGACGTCGCCCGCCGCGGCGCTGAAATGCTGCTGGGAGTCTCGCCATGAGTCCGGCCATGCTGATCGTCGCGCTCATCGTCACGCCGCTCGTCGGCGCGCTGGCCGTCGGCCTGCTGGGCCGCTGGCCCAACCTGCGCGAGACGGCCACGCTGGTCACCGCCGCGACGCTGTTCGGCCTGGCCACGCAACTGGTCGGGCCGGTGGTCAACCGCTACGACGTGGCGCTGGAGGTCATCGAGATCCTGCCCGGGCTGGCGATCACGTTCCGGCTGGAGCCGCTGGGCCTGATTTTCGCCCTGCTGGCCAGCCTGCTGTGGTTCGTCACCTCGGTGTACGCCATCGGCTACATGCGCGGCGCAAAAGAGCCCCGGCACACGTCCTTCTACGTGTTCTTCGCCATCGCCATCAGCGGCGCGATGGGCGTGGCCACGGCCGGCAACCTGCTCACCCTGTTCATCTTCTACGAAGTGCTCACCATCAGCACCTGGCCGCTGGTCACGCACAAGCAGAACGACGCCGCCCGGGCCGGCGGCCGCACCTACCTCGGGATCCTCCTGTTCACGTCGATCGGCCTGCTGCTGCCGGCCATCATCTGGACCTGGATGGCCGCCGGCACCACCGACTTCACGCCGGGCGGGATTCTGTTCGGCACGCTCGGGCCGACCGAGGCCGCCATCCTGCTGACCCTGTTCGTGCTCGGCATCGGCAAGGCCGCGGTCATGCCCATGCACCGCTGGCTGCCGGCCGCGATGGTCGCGCCGACCCCCGTTTCGGCACTGCTGCACGCCGTGGCGGTGGTCAAGGCCGGCGTATTCACAATCACCAAGGTCGTCATCTACATCTTCGGCCTGGACTTCCTGGCCAACGTGCCGCTGGAGCAGTGGCTCGTCTACCTCGCCGGCTTTACCGTCGTCGCCGCCTCGATCGTGGCACTCAAGCAGGTCGAGCTCAAGCGCATGCTGGCCTACTCGACAATCAGCCAGCTCAGCTACATCGTGCTGGCCGCGCTGGTGCTGGCGCCGTTCGCCGAAATCGGCGCGGCCGTCCACATCGTGGCACACGCCTTCGGCAAGATCACCCTGTTCTTCTGTGCCGGGGCCATCTACGTCGCCTCCAAGAAAACCCGGCTCGACGAGATTCGCGGTATCGGTCGGCGCATGCCCTGGACCATGGTCGCCTTCACCATCGGGGCGGTGTCGATGATCGGCGTGCCGCCCACGGCCGGCTTCGTATCCAAGTGGTACATCATCGCCGGCGCCTTCCAGGTCGACAACTACTTCACCCTGGTGGTCCTGATGCTCTCGACGGGGCTGAACGCGGCCTACTTCCTGCCCATCGTCTTCCGGGCCTTTTTCCGCGATGAAGACGTGCCGCCCAAGGTCGAGCACGGCGAAGCGCCGTGGCCGATGGTCGCGGCCCTGACCTTCACTGCCGCCCTGGTCATCCTGTTCTTCGCATTCAACGGACCGATCGTGGATATCGAATCGCGCATCCTGGAGGTGGGCCAATGAGCCAGTCACCACTTCCACAGAATCCAGAGAAGCAGCCCGATCACGACCACTGGCTGGTCCGGCCGAAGACGATTCGCCTACTGTGGTGGATCTTCGGCGTCATCCTGGCGCTGACCGTCGCCGGCCAGTTCTTCGTTCACTTCCATGCCTACTTCGGCGTGGATGGCTGGTTCGGCTTCTACGCGGTCTACGGCTTCCTGACCTGCGTGGGCATGGTCGTGGGCGCCAAGCTGCTCGGCTTCGTGCTCAAGCGGCCGGACGATTACTACTTTCGCGAAACCGAACTGGCGCCCAGCCAGTTGACCGACAAGGTCCGGACCGAGGAGGGCGGCAAGGATGTTTGAGTTCATCTTGCCGCCAGCCATACTGATGATTGCCGGCGCGGTGCTGATCGGTGTCGCGCGGCCGGCCCTGCGACCCCTGATTGCCCTGGCGACGCCGCTGGTCACGCTCTACGCCATCTGGCAGGTGCCCGATGGCGTGCAGCTGACCGCCACCTTCCTGGGCTATGAGGTGCAATTCGTCGAAGGAAGCGACCTGAGGCGCCTGTTCGCCACGGTGTTCGCCATCATGGGCTTCGGCGGGGCGCTTTTCGCCTTCCGGCAATCAAAATGGTGGGAGCTCTCCGCAGCTCTGATGTACGCCGCCGGCGCGATCGGCGTGAGTTTCGCCGGCGACCTGATCGTGATGTTCCTGTTCTGGGAACTGATGGCCCTGTTCTCGACCGTCGTGGTCTGGTGCGGGGGAACCGAGCGCGCTCGCGCGGCCGGCATCCGCTATGCCATCATCCACCTGGTCGGCGGCATCGTCCTCAAGATCGGCATCGAGGGCCTGATCATCCATACCGGCTCGCCCGAGATCCGCGCGCTGACCCTGGGCAACTTCGACACCTGGATGATCTTCATCGGCGTGCTGATCAACGCCGCCGCGCCGCCGATCAGCGTCTGGCTGGCCGATGCCTATCCCGAATCCAGCCCCATGGGCGGGGTGTTCCTCTCGGCCTTTACAACCAAGACCGCGGTCCTGGCCCTGATCCTGCTGTTCCCGGGCACCGAACTGCTCGTGTGGTTGGGCCTGATCATGATCTTCTACGGCATCATCTGGGCGCTGCTCGAGAACGACATGCGGCGCATTCTCAGCTACTCGATCGTCAACCAGGTCGGCTTCATGGTCGTGGGCATCGGCATCGGCACGGAACTGGCGCTCAACGGCGCAGCCGCGCACGCCTTCGCCCACATCATCTACAAGGGCCTGCTGTTCATGAGCGCCGGTGCGGTGCTTTATCAGACCGGCGTGCGCAAGTGCTCGAACCTGGGCGGGCTGTTCCGCACCATGCCGCTGACGACCGTGTGCGGGACGATCGGCGCGCTGGCGATCTCGGCCTTCCCCTGGACCTCGGGCTTCATCTCCAAATCGATGATCTCCTCGGGGGCCGCCTACGAGCACATGGCGCTGGTGTGGTACCTGCTGGTCGCCGCATCGGCGGGCGTTTTCCTGCACGCGGGCATCAAGTTCCCCTGGTTCGTGTTCTTCCAGAAGGACTCGGGCCTGCGGCCGCCGGAGGCGCCCTGGAACATGCGCGCCGCGATGGTCTTCTTTTCGATCATCTGCATCGGGCTCGGCGTCTTCCCGGGCCTGCTGTATTCGCTGCTACCCTACCCGGTCGATTACGAGCCGTACACGGCCGATCACGTGCTCAGCCAGCTGCAACTGCTGCTGTTCGCCGGCCTGGCCTTCTTCGTGATGCTGCCGATGATGAAGCGCACGCTGACCATCACGCTCGACTTCGATTATTTCTATCGACGGATGATTCCGAAGATCGCCGGCTTCATCGATCGCTCGCTGGCCAGCGCCAGGGATCGCACGGTGGAAGCCGTTCTCTCGGGCGGGAGCCGGGCCATCGCACAGCTTCGCGTGCACTCCTACCGCTTCTTCTCGAGCCGCAGCCCGATGGGACAGATGGCGATCTGGATGGCGGTCCTGCTGGCGGTGATCGTGTTGCTGGCCTTCAGCCGGGCCTGAAGAAACGGGCGGGCCGGCCGGCCCGCCGCGGCGCAATCACTCCCGGTCGCTACGTTCGCGGTGCACCACGCGGTATTCCACGTCGACCAGGCCGTCGTCGCGCTTGCCCGAGCCCGAGCGACCGAGCCAGCGGCGCACCGTCAGCACGATGAAGCCGATGACCGCCATGCCGACGGCCACGGCCAGGAACACCAGGCCGAGCAGGAAGCTCAAGGCGAGAATGCCGATTCCGAGGAGAACCAGCCCGAAACGCGCCAGCGGACTCGCCGGCGGCTGATAGAATCTTTGCCATGGATCGTGCATGTACTCTCTGACCCCGTGAATGAACCAGTGTTCCTGTGCCCCGCCGACGACCTGGCCGAGGGCCAGTACCGCGAATTCCAGCTCGAACTGGACGCCGAGCCCGCCTGGTTGATCGTCACCCGGCGCGGCGGCGTTCCACGCGCCTGGCTCAACCTCTGTCCACACCAGGGCAGGCCGCTCAACTTCGCGCCCGACCGCTTTCTCAGCGACGATGAAAACCGGCTCATCTGCGCCCATCATGGCGCGGTCTTCGACCCGGACAGCGGCGTTTGCGTCGCCGGCCCCTGCAAGAACGCCGCCCTTCGGGAGATCGGCCTCGAGGAATCGGGGGGGCGCATTTTCGCAACCGACCCAGCATAACCCACGACGCGGAATTGCCGCACCGGGGCGATTGGGCTACAGTGATTTCAGGTCACTGCCGGAGACCGCCCATGTACAGACTACCCCTGATCATGGCCCTGGCGCTGCTGTTGGCCGCCTGCCAGAGCCCCGAACCCCCAGCTGCCGAATCCTCCGGGACGCAGCCGGCGCCCGATGAGACGCCGCCAAAGGCCGAGCAAACCGCGCGGACCGAGACAGCGGAAGCACCCTGCGAATTGACCGTCGGCTGGGATCCCTGGGAACCCTACCACTACCAACCCGTGGGCGACCGCGTTCAGGGTCTCGACGTCGACTTGATCGGCGCCATGGCCGAGCGGGCCGGGTGCGATCTGGAATGGGAACAGGGCAGCTGGGCCAGCATGCTCCAGCTCGTGCGCTCCGGCGGCCTCGACCTGTTGCCCGGCGCAACCCGCACACCCGAACGCGAGGCCTTCGCCCGCTTCTCCGAACCCTACCGCCGGGAGTCTTTCCGAATCCACGTCCGTGCCGACGAAGCCGAGAAGTGGTCCGGGATGTCGCTGACTCAACTGCTGGAGAACGATTTCCGACTCGGGCTCACCAGGGGCTACATCTACGGCGAGGAAGTCGAGCAGGTACTCGATGACCCGCGTTGGGCGGACCAGCTCGTGGAGGTACCGGTCGGCGAGCTCAACTTCCTCAACCTGATGGATTTCCGCATCGACGGATTCCTCGAGGACCCCTTCGTGGCCGCCAGCATCGACCACCGGCGGGACTGGGGCGTCACCTTCGAGGCCCTGCCGCTCGACGTCTACAGCGGCGATGTCCGCCTGATGTTCAGCCAGACCGGCGTGGACATGGCAACGGTCGAACGCTTCGACCGCGCCCTGTTGCAGCTGCGCGAGAGCGGCGAGCACCAGCGCATTCTGGACCGTTACCGGCAGACCGACTGAGCGCGCTTCAGAAAACGAGATTGAGGCCGACCATCATGACCGTCATGTAGATGACGCTCATGATGCCGCCGACGCGGACGAAGTCCTTCACCTTGTAGCCGCCCGGCCCCATGATGAGCGCATTGACCGGATGCGTGGGCAGGATGAAGGCGTTGGA
>JAZBPT010000146.1:0-3197 GCA_036351755.1 Wenzhouxiangella sp.
ACCCAGCAGGGCCACCTGGCCGAACTGATCTGCGGCTGCTACGAGAACGACCTCAAGCGCCTGGCGCGCGGCCTGGTCGACGTGATGGTCGAACCGCGGCGCGCCTCCCTGATCCCGGGGCTGCTGAAGGTCAAGGTCGCCGCCATGGACTCCGGCGCGCTGGGTTCGGCGATTTCCGGCGCGGGGCCGACGGTGGTGGCCTGGTTCGACGGCACCGAACGCACGGCCGAAGCGGCCGAGGCCATGCGCGCGGCCTTCGAGCGCGCCGGCCTGGCTGCCGAGGCCTGGATCACGCCGGTCGACGCCGCCGGCACCCGCCTGGTCGAGGATTCGGAGGCTTTGTGAGGTTTGTCAGCACCGCCGGCAAAGCCAGCGCCGACCTGGCCGAGGCGCTGACCAGCGGCCTGGCGCCCGACGGCGGGCTGTTCGTCCCCGAAACCCTTCCGCGCTTCGGCGCCGATGCCCTGGCCGGCTGCGAGACCCTGCCCGAGTCGGCCCGGTGCGTGCTGGCGCCCTTTTTCGAAGGCACAGCGCTGGCCGGGGAGCTGCCGCTGATCTGCAATGAATCGCTGGACCTGCCGCTGCCGATATCGGCGATTCGTCCCCATCATCCCGACGAAGCGCCGGCCTGGCTGCTCGAGTTGTTCCACGGCCCCACCGCCGCCTTCAAGGACTTCGCCGCGCGCTTTTTGGCCGCCTGCCTGGCGCGCCTGCGCGGCGCCGACGAGCCGCTGCGCACGGTGCTGGTGGCCACTTCGGGCGACACCGGCGGGGCGGTCGCCGCCGCCTTCCATCGCCGGCCCGGCTTCCGCGTGGTCGTGCTCTACCCCGACGGCAAGGTCTCGGCGCGCCAGGCCCACCAGCTCGGCGCCTTCGGCGACAACGTGCACGCCTACCGCGTACAGGGCAACTTCGACGACTGCCAGCGCCTGGTCAAGCGCGCCCTCAACGACCGCAAGCTGCTCGAACGCGTATCCCTGACCTCGGCCAACAGCATCTCCATCGGCCGGCTTCTTCCGCAGATCAGCTACTACGCCCACGCCGCGCAGCGGCTGTTTGCCGAAACGAAGGACAAAGTCGACGTGATCGTGCCCACCGGCAACCTGGGCAACGCCACCGCCTGCATCCTGGCGCGCGAGATGGGCCTGCCGATCGGCCACGTCACCCTGGCGACCAACGCCAACCGCACCCTGCCCGACTACTTTGCCGGCGGCGATTACAACGCGCGCGAGGCGATCGCCACCCTGGCCAACGCCATGGACGTGGGCCGCCCCAGCAACTTCGAACGCCTGGCCTGGCTGTTCCGGAATCGTAATCTGAGACAGGCCGACATCGACGCGGTGGGCATCGACGACGAACGCATCCGTGAGACGATCGTGACAACCGACCGCGAACGCGGCCTGGCCGTGTGCCCCCACACCGCCTGCGCCATGGCGGCCCTGGAAGACCGCCGCTCAGCCGGCAACGACCGCCCCACCCTGGTCGCGGCGACGGCGCACCCGGCCAAGTTCGAACAAGTCGTCGAACCCCTCCTCGGCCGAGAAATCCCACCCCCACAGGCCCTGGCCGAACTGCTCAAGAAAGAAAGCCACGCCGAGCCGATGGCGGCGGAGTACGAAGCCTTGCTCGCGGTGCTGAGAGACAAAGATCAAAATCTTTGAAACGCAAAGACGCTAAGACGCAAAGTTAAAAAACAAAACCAAACAGAACTGTTAGCAGAACGCTCGCGCTGACACAGCTCGCGCTCCTTCATTGACTAGCAGTTGTTGTTCATTTTTTCTTCGCGTCTTCGCGTCTTTGCGTTTAACAGGTTTTGATTTTGATCTTTCTCTGCGCACTCAGCGGCTCTAGAGCTCCGCGGCGAGGCGGGTGCCTTCGGCGATGGCGCGTTTGGCATCCAGTTCGGCGGCGATGTGGGCGCCGCCGATGATGTGGACATTCATGCCCGCCGCTTCGAGGGGTTCGACCAGTTCGGTGCGCGAGAGCTGGCCGGCGCAGATGACGATGTTGTCGACTTCGAGCAGCTGCGGCTCGTCGTCGATGCGGATGTGCAGGCCGTCGTCGTCGATGCGTTCGTAGCTCACCCCGCCGAGCATCTTGACGCCGAATTCCTTGAGCGACTTGCGGTGGATCCAGCCGGTGGTCTTGCCCAGGCCCTTGCCGTGCTTGCTGGTCTTGCGCTGCAGCAGGTGGATTTCGCGCGCGGGCTCGTGGAAGTGCGGTTCGAGGCCGTCGACGCCGCCGCGGCGTTCGATGGACATGTCCACGCCCCACTGCTCGAAGAATTCCTTCGCCGTGGGCTCGTCCGGATCGGGATCGGCCGGGACATCGCCGTGGACCAGGAACTCGGACACGTCGAAGCCGATGCCGCCGGCGCCGATGACGGCGACGCGCTTGCCGACGGGCTTGTTGTGCAGCAGCACGTCGATGTAGCCGAGTACCGAGGGATGGTCCTGCCCCGGGATGCCGGGGTCGCGCGGGGTCACGCCGGTGGCGACGATGACTTCGTCGAAGCCTTCAGCCTTCAGGTCATCGGCGCTGACTTTCGTGTTCAGCCGCAGGTCGACCTTCTTGAGCTCGATCTCGCGGCCGAAGTAGCGCAGGGTCTCGACGAACTCTTCCTTGCCGGGGATGCGCTTGGCCATGTTGAACTGCCCGCCGATGCGGTCCATGGCGTCGAACAGGGTCACGTGATGGCCGCGCTCGGCCGCGGTGGTGGCCGCGGCCAGTCCGGCCGGGCCCGCGCCGACGACCGCCACGCGTTTGGGTTGCCGCGCCGGACGGATGATGAGCTCGGTCTCATGGCCGGCGCGCGGATTGACCAGGCAGCTGGCCTTCTTGTTCTCGAAGACGTGGTCCAGGCAGGCCTGGTTGCAGGCGATGCAGGTGTTGATCTCGTCGGCGCGCTTCGCGCGGGCCTTGTTGACCCACTCCGGGTCGGCCAGAAAGGGCCGCGCCATCGAGACCATGTCGGCATCGCCACGCTCGAGCACTTCTTCGGCGGTGTGCGGCATGTTGATGCGGTTGGTGGTGACCAGCGGGATGGAGACCGCATCGCGGAACTTGCGCGTAACCCAGGTGTAGCCGGCGCGCGGCACGGAAGTCGCGATGGTGGGAATGCGCGTCTCGTGCCAGCCGATGCCGGTGTTGATGATGCTCGCGCCGGCGGCCTCGATGGCCTTGCCGAGCTCGACGAC
>JAZBPT010000147.1:0-2834 GCA_036351755.1 Wenzhouxiangella sp.
CGCGAGCTGCTCGAAATCGACCCGGAGCCGGACACCGGCGGCGGTACCTCCGACGGCCGCTTTTTCGGCCCGCTCGGCATCCCGGTGGTCGAGCTCGGACCGGTCAATGCCACGATCCACCAGGTCGACGAATGCATTGCCGTCGACGACCTGGTCTTGCTGCCCGGCCTGTACCGGCGCATCATCGAGGGCATGCTTACGTCCGGGGGTGTGTCATGCGCGTCATCCTGATCGCCCTGCTGGTCATCCTGCTGGTCTTGCAGGTGCAGCTGTGGCGCCAGTTCAGCGAAGTGCGCACGCTGCGCGAACTCGTCGAGGAGCAGCAGGCCGAAAACGACGAACTGCAGAAGCGCAACGAGGCGCTGGCGGCCGAAGTGGAAGACCTGCGCGCCGGCCTGGAAGCCATCGAGGAACGCGCCCGCTCGGAGCTCGGCCTGATCCGGAAAGACGAGGAGTTCTTCCTGATCGTCGATCCCGAGGACGCCGAGCCCCAGGGCTGACGCGCAAGATGCACGTTTACCGATTCGCCAACCTGGTCTTCACGCCCGAGGACGGCCGGCTGCGCAACGAGCGCGCCGGAAACGAGACCTCCCTGCGGCCCCAGGTCGCCCGCCTGCTGGAGAATCTCCTGGCCCATGCCGGCGAAGTGATTCCCCGCGAGCGGCTGCACACCGCGGTGTGGGGCGAAGAGGCCGTAGTCGATTTCGAGTCCGGCCTGGCGGCCCTGATGCGGGAGCTGCGCCAGTCCGTGCGCGCGGTCGAGGGCCCCGACGACCTGGTCGAGACCGTGCCGCGGCGCGGCTACCGCCTGGATGCCGCCGTGCGCGTCGACGGCGGGTCGCGAAGCGGCCGATGGCGGGTGGCCGTGCTGCTTTCCCTGCTCCTGCCCGTGTTGCTCGGCGCCGGCTATGGCGTGTGGCTGGCCCTGGAGGGTCTGGCACCGGAGCCGCCCGGCGAGTACAGCCTGGCCATCCTGCCTTTCGAGAATTACGAGCGCAGCGCCGAGCTGCCCGACCACGTCGGCCTGCTGATGGCCGACACCCTGCTGGCGGAATTGCTGGCGCGACCGGTCGAGGGGCTCGAACTGCTCGGCCGCACGAGCCTCAGGCCCTACCTGGGACGCGAGGACGTGGTTTCCGCCCTGGCCGGGGACCTGGGCGTCGAATTGCTGGTCGAGGGCAGCGTCACCGGCCGGGCCGATCAGGGCTGGCAGGCGGAGATGCGCCTGCTTGCCGTCCCGCCCGGCCGGGTGGTGTGGTCGTCGACGGTCACCGGCGAACCCGACAGGCCGCTGGACGTCCGCGCGGTTGCCGGCACCATGGCCGAGGATCTCGTCGAGGCCTGGCCGTCGCTGCGCGAGCGCCTGGGGCGCGAAGGCTGATATCACGCGGTTCTCAGGCGGTTTCAGGACAATTTCAGGACGATTTCAGTGAATGTCCATGGTCCGGGCGGGCGAGCAGGCCCATCCTGTCGGCACATTCACGAACAAGACAGCACGAGGAGGTTGTCATGCAAGCAAGAAGGATTCTCATCAACCTGTTGGCGGGCCTGGCGATCGGCCTGGCCGCCTTGCCGGCACTGGCCGAACTGCCGTTCGCCGATCCCGGCGAAGCGTCGGGCTCCATCGTCGGTGCGCCGGCCCAGCCCGCCCGCGATATCTACCCGGTGCGCGTGGTGGCCATCGACGGCGAGCAGATCATCCCGCGTGAGGTGTTCTGGCTGAAGCCGGGCAAGTACACGCTGACGGTTTCGCCGGAGATCACCAATCCCGGTGGGCTGAGCGCGATGCGGGGCCGCCTGCGCGAACGCGACGACATCAACGAGATCGAAGTCGTCGTCGAAGCGGGCAAGACCTACTACATCGGGGCACACTTCACCGGCAAGGATCGTCGGGCGCCCTACAACACGGTCGTCTACCGAGTCGAGGACAATCAGTGAGCGAAGACAACGCTCGCCAACCCGGATTCGCCTGGGGCGGGCCTCCCGCCACCGGGCGAATCCGCATCGAGCCCGAGGACTTCGCGGTCAACGAAGTCCTCGGGCACGAACCCGACGGCCAGGGGGAACACCTCTGGCTGTGGGTCGCCAAGCGCGAACGCAATACCGTGGACGTGGCCGCCGACCTGGCGCGCGCCGCCGGCGTGCACATTCGCCAGGTCGGTTTCGCCGGCCTGAAAGACCGCAACGCGATCACCCGGCAATATTTCTCCATCCACCTGCCCGGTACCGACTCGCCCGACTGGTCGCAGTGGGACATCGACGGCGTCACCATCGAGGCGGCCTCGCGCAGTTCTCGCAAGATCAAGCGCGGCCGCCTGCGCGGTAATCGCTTCGAGCTGGTCGTGCGCGAGCTGGGCGGCGACCTGGCGGCGCTCGAGGAGCGCCTGGCGGCCGTGCGCGATCACGGCGTGCCCAACGGCTTCGGCGAGCAGCGCTTCGGCGGCAACAACATCGCCCGGGCACTGGCGCTGTTCCGCGGCGAGATGCGCCGCAAGCCGTCCAAGATCAAGCGCGGATTCTATCTTTCGGCCGCGCGCAGCCTGGTCTTCAACCACGTGCTCGACGAACGGATCCGGCGCGGCGACTGGAACCGCCTGATCGACGGCGACCTGGCCATGCTCGACGGCAGCCGCTCCTTCTTCGCCGCCGACCCTGAGGATCCTGACCAGGTTCGCCGCTGCGCCGAGCAGGACATCCATCCCAGCGGTCCGCTGCCAGGGCAGGGCGACAGTCCCGCTGCAGGCGAGGCCGCCGAGATCGAGAACCGCCAGTTTGAAGCCCACCGCGAGCTCGTGGAAGGCCTGGCGAAGTTCGGCATGAAGCAGGAACGCCGC
>JAZBPT010000148.1:0-5196 GCA_036351755.1 Wenzhouxiangella sp.
CACGCTCACCGGCAGCCCGGACAACGCCGTGCGCCTGGTCGGCGCGCGCAACGTCTCGCTCGGCGGCATGATCGTGTCGAACACCGGCAGCCACGGCATCTACGGCACCGGCCTGAGTGCCTCGACGCCGGGCAGCGGCGGCAACGCCTTTACCTTCCACGACGGCGAGATCAACGCCGCCGGCGACGGCAACGACGAGAACGCCATTCACTTCGGTGACGCACCCAACATCGACAACGTCAGCGACGCGGTGACCCTGCACAACGTGGTCTTCGACGGCTACGCCGAGAACGCGCTGCACCTGGCCAATCACACCGTGGCCGCCGACGTCAGCGTGACCGACAGCCTGCTGCGCAACGCCGAGACCACGACCAACTCCAACGGTCTGCTGCTGCAGAGCCTGACCGGCGCCTCGGCCAGTTTCGATCTCACCGTCACCGGCACCACCTTCGGTCAGCCGGTCGGCGGCAGTTCGATCTGCTGCAACGGCCTGACCTTCAACGCCCAGGGAACCGGCATCCACAGCCTGGTCGTGCAGGACAACGTGTTCCAGAACATGAGCCGCGCCGGCGGCGGGCAGGGCCTGAGCGTGGCCACCACCGAGACCGGCGAGATGAGCGTCGATATCAGCAACAACCAGTTCATCGACCTCGACGGCGCCCACGTCGGGCTCGCGCCGCTGGAGGATTCGGCCATGAGCGGCACGATCGCCAACAACACCTTCACCGCGCCGAACATCCGGGGCGTGGGGATCAGCATCGTCGGCGACGGCGAGGCCGGATCGGTGCCGGGCAGCACCGGCTCCTTTACCGGCGCCTTCCTGATCCAGGGCAATACCATCGGCAGCACGAGCGCCCGCGTGGATCGCGGGCTTCGCCTGCTCTCGCGCGATACCGCCAACCCGGCCGGCCGGATGGACTTCACCGTCGAGAACAATGTCGTCCATTCCCTGGGCTCCGGCGGCGAGACGATCCTGGTCAACGCGCTCGACAGCGCCACGATTTGCGCCGATATCGTGAACAACACCGTCAGCACCGATGCCAGCAGCTTCTTCGACGACATCGGACTGGTGCAGCAGGACGCCTCGGTGACGAATATTGCCCAGACCAGTGCGGCCGACGTAGTGACGGTCAACGGCGGCGCGTCGGTCTTCACCAGCGGAACCATCAACTACGCCCAGAGTTGCAACCTGCCATGATCACCACGGAGCGTTCCCATGTCTGAGCCCTTCCTGGCCGAGATCCGCATCGTCGGCTTCAACTTCGCCCCGCGCGGCTGGGCGCTGTGCGACGGGCAGATCCTGCCCATCAACCAGAACCAGTCGCTCTATTCGCTGCTCGGCACGACCTACGGCGGCAACGGGCAGAACTCGTTCGCCCTGCCCGACCTGCGCGGGCGAACGCCGATTCACACCGGCAACGGCTACACCGAGGGTCAGCGATTCGGCGAGGAGACGCACACGCTCTCGGCCGCCGAGATGCCGCAGCACGGTCACACCGGGCGTGCCTCGGGCGACGAAGCGACCGAACCGGCGGCGACCGCCGCCGGCAGCGAGGTGCTGGCGACTGCCGGCGCGCCCGTCTATCACGACGCCGGCAGTCTCACCGCGCTCGACGGGGGCAGCGTCTCCAGCGTCGGCGGCGGCCAGGCCCACGAGAACATGCAGCCGTTCATCACGCTGAATTTCTGTATCGCCCTGCAGGGGCTGTTCCCCTCCCGAAACTGAGGAACCGATTCATGAGCGAACCCTTCGTCGGAGAGATTCGGATGTTCGCGGGCAATTTCGCCCCGCGCGGCTGGGCGTTCTGCGACGGCCAGTTGCTGGCGGTCTCCCAGAACGACGCCCTTTTCTCGCTGATCGGCACGATCTACGGCGGCGACGGCCAGACCACCTTCGGCCTGCCCGACATGCGCGGGCGCATTCCCATCCACGCCGGCGCCGGCCCGGGCCTGTCGCCGCGCCAGCTGGGCTCGAAAGGCGGCGCGGAGTCGGTGACCCTGACGGTCAACCAGATGCCCGGGCATTCGCATCCGCTGCGCGCCAGCACGGACCTCGCCCAGGATGCCGGGGCGCAGGGCAGGGTGCCGGCACGGACCAATCCCGCCAGCCTCGACATCTACGACGGCATCGGTCCGTTCACGCGGCTGTCGAGCGAATCGATGACGTCCACCGGCGGCAGCCGCTCGCACACGAACGTGCAGCCGTTCACCTGCATCCACTTCATCATCGCCCTGTTCGGCATCTACCCGTCGCCCACCTAGGAGCCTGCCATGTCCGAACCATTCATCGCGGAAATCCGAATCTTCGCCGGCAACTTCGCACCGCGGGGCTGGGCGTTCTGCAACGGCCAGCTCCTGCCGATTTCCCAGAACACGGCCCTGTTCTCGCTGATCGGGACGACCTACGGCGGCGACGGTCAGAGCACGACCGCGCTTCCCGACCTGGAGGGCAGGGCGGTGATGCATCCCGGGCAGGGTCCCGGACTGACCCCCCGCAGCCTGGGTGAGCGCGGCGGCGTGGAAACGGTCACGCTCACCGAGGCACAGATGCCCTCGCACCGGCACGACTGGAATGTTTCGGTGCGCGGCGCCAACGAGAACGATCCGGCCGGCGACAACCAGCTGGGCGGATCGTCCGGTGCCAACCTGTACCGGGCCCCGCAGTCCATGGTCGACCTGAACGAGCAGGTCGTCGGACCGAACGGCGGCAGCCAGGCCCACAACAACATGCAGCCCTCGCTGGCGATCAATTTCATCATCGCCCTGCAGGGCCTGTATCCCAGCCGGAGCTGATCACGCCATGAACCGACGCGAATTCGTATCCTTTGCCGCGCTTAGCGGCGCCGTGGCCGTCCCGGCATCCTCCGTGGCGGTTGCCGGCCCTGGTGGTGCCCTGCGCTGCCGCTGCAAGCGGCTCGACGAGGGCCAGCCGGAGGTCGATGTGGATCAGCACGCGCCTGCCGGATTCCGGCTGGACTTCCTGGGGCCGGCGGAAGGCGAGTCGCGCGATGATCGCCCCGGTTTCGGTCTCAAGGCGATGTACGCGGGCCTTTTGAGCAGTAACGCATTCACGATGGTGCATCCGTCCCGGGGCGAGATATCGCGCAGCGGCAGCCTGCACTTCGGGCGCGGCAGCCTGGCTGGCCTGGAGGTCCAGTGGGCGGATCGCCGGGTATTCGCCGCCACCGCGGATCTTTTCGGCCACCGGCCGCGGCCGGGTCGCTACCGGCTGGAGGTAGGCGGCGCCGACGGCGACAAGGTATCGCTGGAACTCCGCCTGGTGGCGGCCTGACGGAGTCCGGGCTTGGCGGGAAGCTGGCTATCGAGGCTCGCGCCGACGGCGCAATCCCTGGGGCTCGAGCTGCGCCGCGAGCAGCCACGGGTCGACGGCGCGTTTCTCGATCGGCTCTACGCCACGACCCGGGTCGAGGAACTGGCGCAGACGGGCTGGAGCGAACCCGAGGTACGCCGCTTCCTGCACGAGCAGTCGCGCCTGCAGCGCGCCCACTACCGTGAGCACTATGCCGACGCGGAATTTCTGCTGATCGTCGGCGAAAACGCACCGATCGGTCGGCTCTACCTGGACGAACGACCGGCGGAGCTGCGCCTGATGGATATTGCCCTGCTGCCGGCCTGGCGCGGACGTGGCCGCGGCGGCGCCCTGATCGAAGCGATCCAGCGGGGAGCCGCTGAGGCGGCCCTGGCCGTGACCCTGCACGTGGAGCCGTTCAATCCGGCCACCCGGCTGTATCGGCGGCTGGGCTTCGAGGCGGTGGAAACGCGCGGGGTCTACCAGTTCATGCGCTGGGAGCCCCAGTAGGCCGTGCCGCCAATCAGTTAATCGCGATCTCGTAGCGCATGCCGTGTTCGCCGGGCCCGAGCGGCACCATGAACAGCGTCAGCTCGCCGTGTTCGGGGTGCACCATCACGTGCGTGCCTTGCGGCCAATAGCCGTCCTTGGGGCCGCTTTCGACGACGATGCTGAACGGTTGCCTGCCTTCCGGCGGCTTTTCCCCGCGGCGGGTGACTTCGACCACGCGCCCGGCCTGCTCGTTGTCGCCGAAGCGCAGCGTGACGTCGCGGTCGATGAGGCTTTCGAAGTCGTCGATGGTGAGCTTGTCGAGCATGCGGTTTCCGGTGGCGTGGTCGGCGGCAATGGTAACCGGGGCGGTCGGGCGATTCGACAGCGGCTGCGAGGGCCGCGGCCAGTATACTGGGCTCGGCAACCAGGAATTTCAGGGGCAGACCCATGCTTGAAGTGATCATTCTCGCTGCCGGAGAGGGCAAGCGGATGAATTCGGCCCGGCCGAAAGTGCTCCAGCCGGTCGGCGGGCGGCCGATGCTGCAGCACCTGGTCGATGCCGCCCGCGAACTGCGGCCGGACGCCATTCGGGTGGTGATCGGCGCGGGCGCGGACCAGGTGCGCGCCGCGCTGGACGGGCAGGGTATCGACTGGGTGATGCAGTCCGAACGCCGCGGCACCGGCCATGCCGCTGCGCAGGCCCTGCCGCACGTCGACCCGGACGCGCGAGTGCTCGTGTTGCCCGGGGACATGCCCCTGATCCGCCCGGCCACGCTCGCGCGCCTGCTCGAGGGTGATTCCGACCTGGCCGTGCTCAGCTTCGTCGCGGCCGATCCGACCGGCTACGGGCGGATCATCCGGGAGGGTGGTCGCGTGGCGGCGATCCGCGAGGAGAAGGACGCCAGCGACGAGGAGCGACGCATCGACGAGGTCAACAGCGGCGTGCTTTGCGCGGCCGCGGCCGATCTCTCCGCCTGGCTCGAGGCCGTGGGCGACGACAATGCCCAGGGCGAGTATTACCTGACCGACTGCGTCGGCATTGCCGCCGGGGCGGGCCGCAACGTGTCCGCGATCGTCGCCGAGCACGCCGACGAACTCCTCGGCGCCAACGATCGCGCCCAGCTGGCCGAGCTTGAGCGCGTATTCCAGGCTCGGGCCCGCGGCGCCCTGCTGGCCGACGGCGTCACCCTGCTTGATCCCGATTCTGTCCAGGTGCGCGGACCGGTCGAGTGCGGGCGGGACGTGCGCATCGACGTCAACGTCGTGCTCGAGGGGAGCAATCGCTTCGGCGACGAGGTGGTGATCGGGCCCGGCTGCGTGGTCCGCGACTGCGACCTGGCGGCCGGCACCCGCATCGAGCCGATGAGCGTGCTCGAGGGCGTGCGCACCACCGG
>JAZBPT010000149.1:0-4134 GCA_036351755.1 Wenzhouxiangella sp.
CCTGGCGCCGCTGCCGCGCGCCGGCCTGGTTCACAGGCTGGACAAGGACACCTCGGGCTGCCTGCTGATCGCGCGCACGACCGCCAGCCACCGCGCCCTGGTGGCGGCCATGAAGCGCCGCGAGATCAAGCGCCGCTACCAGGCCCTGGTCTGGGGCGAGATTATCGCCGGCGGCACGATCGACGAACCGCTCGGCCGCCACCCGGTCGATCGTCGTCGGCAGGTCGTTCGCCGCGACGGTCGGCGTGCGGTGACCCACTACCGCGTGGGGCGGCGCCTCAAGGGCGCGACGCTGCTGGATGTCGAACTGGAAACGGGCCGTACCCACCAGATCCGCGTGCACATGGCGCATGCCCGCCATCCGATCATCGGCGACCCGGTCTACGGCCGGCGCGGGGCGCCGGCCGGGCTGAGCGAGGCCCAGCGCACGGCCTGGCAGCGATTTCCCCGCCAGGCGCTGCACGCCTGGCAACTGACCTTTGCGCACCCGGAAACCGGCGATCCGGTCGAGGCCTCCGCCCCGGTTCCCGACGACATGCAGAATCTGATCGATCTGCTGGCGAGCGATGAAAGTGATTGAGCCCGGCTGGCCCAACAACGCGCGCATCGGCGCGTTCACCACCACGCGCAGCGATGGCGATGCATCGCTCGTGGCCGCCGAACTGCCGGCCGAGCCGCGCTGGCTCGAGCAGGTGCACGGTTCGCGCGTGGTCAATCTGGCCGACTGGCGACCGGGTATCGAGGCCGATGCCGCCTGGACCGACCGCGCGGAGGAGGTGGTGGTGATCAAGACCGCCGATTGCCTGCCCATCCTCCTGGCCGACCGGAATGCCGGCGTGGTCGCCGGGATCCACGGGGGCTGGCGATCACTGGCCGAAGGCATCATCGGCAAGACGCTCGCGGTCCTGCCGGTGGCGGGCACCGGGCTGCGCGCCTGGATCGGTCCGGGCATCTGTGGCCGCTGCTACCAGGTCGGTGACGAAGTGCGCAAGGCCTTCGTCGAGCTCGATCCGGTGCTGGCCGCCGCCTTCCAGGCCGACGGTGATCGCTGGCGCGCCGACCTCAAGTGGATCGCCGCCCAGCAGCTGCGCGCGGCGGGCGCCGACGTTCACGACTGCCGCCGCTGTACCTTCGAGGAGACCGATACCTTCTATTCCTTCCGGCGGGAGGGCCAGACCGGAAGACTGGCGTCGTTGATCTGGAAGTCTCCCTAGCCCTCCCCGCAGCGAAGGGCTTCTCCCGCCGGAACAAAGGTTCTCCGCGGGAGGGCTTCACGCCCGATATCGGTTACAATGCTCTCCCGGATTCACTGCAGCACGGATGTCCGGGCATGACCTCTCTCATTTTCGTTACCGGCGGTGTCGTTTCATCGCTGGGTAAAGGCATTTCAGCCGCCTCGCTGGGCTCCATCCTGGAAGCCCGGGGCTTGCGCGTGACGCTGCTGAAACTCGATCCCTATATCAACGTCGATCCGGGCACCATGAGCCCGTTCCAGCACGGCGAGGTGTTCGTCACCGAGGACGGCGCCGAAACCGACCTGGACCTGGGCCACTACGAGCGTTTCGTGCGCACCCGGATGACCCAGCGCAACAACTTCACCACCGGGCGGATCTACGCCAACGTCATCGCCAAGGAGCGCCGCGGCGACTACCTGGGCAAGACCGTCCAGGTGATTCCGCACATCACCGACGAGATCAAGGACTCGGTCAACCAGGCCGTGGAAGGCTACGACGTCGCGCTCATCGAGATTGGCGGCACGGTGGGCGACATCGAGTCGCTGCCTTTCCTCGAGGCGATCCGCCAGCTCGGCACCGAGTACGGCCGGCAGGCGCTGTTCATGCACCTCACGCTGGTGCCCTATCTCAAGGCCGCCAACGAGATCAAGACCAAGCCGACGCAGCACTCGGTCAAGGAACTGCGCTCGATCGGCATCCAGCCGGACGTGTTGCTGTGCCGGTGTGAACGCATGCTCTCCGACGAGGAGCGCAAGAAGATCGCGCTGTTCACCAACGTCTCGCACGACGCGGTGATCTCGGCCGTCGACGTCGACTCGATCTACAAGATCCCGCTGTTCTATCACCGCCAGGGGCTCGACCGCATCGTGCTCGACCGCTTGGGCATCAAGGCCTCCTCGCCGGACCTGTCGGACTGGGAAGAAGTGGTCGAGCGCCAGACCCGGCCCAAGCACGAGGTCACGGTGGCCATGGTCGGCAAGTACGTCGAACACGCCGACGCCTACAAGTCGCTCAACGAGGCCCTGATGGCCGGCGGCTTCGGCGACTGGGTCAAGGTGAAGATCAAGGGTGTCGAGTCGGAGGAGATCGAGTCCAGCGGCACCGGCGTGCTGGCCGACGCCGACGCGATCCTGGTGCCGGGCGGTTTCGGCGAGCGCGGCTTCGAAGGCAAGATCGCCGCCATCCGCTATGCGCGCGAGAACGGCATTCCCTACCTGGGGATCTGCCTGGGCATGCAGGCCGCAGTGGTCGAGTTTGCCCGCAACGTCTGCGGCCTGGCGGGCGCCAACTCCACCGAGATCGACGCCGACGCCGCCGACCCGGTCATCGGCCTGATCACCGAGTGGCTGGATGAAAAGGGCCAGCGCGAACTGCGCGATGAGAACGCCGACCTGGGCGGCACCATGCGCCTGGGCGCGCAGCGCTGCAAGCTGGTGTCGGGTTCGCTCTCGCGCAAGCTCTACGGCAAGGACGAAATCGTCGAGCGCCACCGCCATCGCTACGAATTCAACAACGCCTACCGCGAAGTCCTGGACGAGCACGGCATGAAGCTGGTCGGTTACTCGGTCGACGACATGCTCGTCGAGATGGTCGAACTCCCCGACCACCCGTGGTTCGTGGCCTGCCAGTTCCACCCGGAATTCACCTCGACACCGCGCGACGGCCACCCGCTGTTCGCCGGCTTTATCCGGGCCGCCCTGGCGCAGCACGAAAAGGCCGGCGGCAAGGCCACCCGGGCGGTCCAGGCATGAAGCTCGCCGGTCGCGAAGTCGGGCTCGACCAGCCCCTGTTCCTGATCGCCGGGCCCGATACGCTCGAGTCCGAGGCGATGTGCCTGGAGGTCGCCGGGCATCTCAAGGAAATCACCGATCGCCTGGGCATGCCCTACGTCTTCAAGGGCAGTTTCGACAAGGCCAATCGCACCTCGGTCAAGAGTTACCGCGGCCCCGGCCTGGAGGAGGGCCTGCGCATCCTCGAATCGGTCAAGTCGCAAATCGGCGTGCCGGTGCTCACCGATGTGCACGAGGACACGCCGCTGGGAGAGGTCGCCGCGGTCGTCGACGTGCTCCAGACGCCGGCCTTCCTGTGCCGCCAGACCAATTTCATCCAGAACGTGGCGCGCGCCGGCAAGCCCGTCAACATCAAGAAGGGGCAGTTCCTCTCGCCCTGGGAGATGAGCAAGGTCGTCGAGAAGGCCCGCGAGGCCGGCAACGATCAGATCATGGTGTGCGAGCGCGGCTACATGTTCGGCTACAACAACCTGGTGGTCGACATGCGCTCGCTGGCGATCATGCGCGAGACCGGCTGCCCGGTGGTTTTCGACGCCACTCACTCGGTGCAGCTGCCGGGCGGGCAGGGCGAGTCGTCGGGCGGCGCGCGCGAGCACATCCCGACCCTGGCACGGGCCGCGGTCGGCGCCGGCGTGTCCGGCGTGTTCTGCGAAACGCACCCGAAGCCCGAAGAAGCCCTGTGCGACGGCCCCAACTCGATGCGGCTGTCCGATATGGAAGCCCTGCTCGAGCAACTCGTCGCCATCGATCGAGTCGTGAAGCAGTCTCCTCTTTAAAAAATAATTGTCCACAGATGAACACAGATAAAAGAACAAGAAACTGGGTTATGGGTGTTGATTGCGGCGTACTGAGGCTCGCGCCGCCGAAGTCTTGCATGTCGATTTAGAAAGCTTTTTTTAATCTGTGTTTATCTGTGTTCATCTGTGGACAAAAGAATTAAAGGTTTTTGAATGAAAATCACCAAGATCCAGGCACTCGAAATTCTCGATTCACGCGGCAATCCGACGCTGGAGGCCGAAGTCACCGTTGAAGGCGGTCACGTCGGTCGCGCGGCGGTGCCGTCGGGCGCCTCGACCGGTGCCCGCGAGGCCGTGGAGCTGCGCGACGGC
>JAZBPT010000150.1:0-10287 GCA_036351755.1 Wenzhouxiangella sp.
CACGGAGCCCAGTTTCCGGACGGTCGACGTGACCGAGGAATCATCCAACGTCGCCTACCTGTTCAACCACTACCACCTGATCTCCGCGCCGGTGGTCGACGAGAACGGCCGCCTGGCCGGCATGATCACCATCGACGACGCCATGACGGTGCTCGACGAGGAACACGAGGAAGATATCCTGCGGCTGGCCGGCGTGGACGAGGATTCCAGCGTGGCCGACACGGTGTGGCAGACCACCCGCGGCCGCGCAGTGTGGCTCATGGTCAACCTCGTCACGGCGATTCTCGCTTCGATCGTGATCGACCTCTACGCCGACACCATCGACCAGATGGTGGCCCTGGCCGTGCTGATGCCGATCGTGGCGTCGATGGGCGGCAATGCCGGCACGCAGACCATGACCGTAGCCGTGCGCGCGATCGCCACGCGCGAGTTGACCCGGCGCAACGCGATACGCGTCAGCCGCCGGGAAATCATGGTGGGCGCAATCAACGGAATGGGCTTCGGCCTGGTCATGGCGCTGGTCGCCGCGCTGTGGTTCGGCATACCCATGCTGGGCGCCGTCATCGCGCTGGCGATGGCGCTTACCCTGATCGCGGCCGCTGTGGGCGGAATCCTGATACCGATCGCGCTCGAGCGCTTCAATATCGACCCGGCCCTCGCCTCGGGGCCGTTCGTGACCACCGTCACCGACGTGATCGGATTCTTCGCCTTTCTGGGCCTGGCTTCAGCGATCCTGCTGTAAGCATGGAGTCGGCCGCCGGCGGCGGCCGATCACAGCACGCATTTAGCATTCAGTCGGTCTGATCGTCGACCTTGGCGTCGGGCGCGTTCTTCGTCACGCTCTTCATGCCGTTGCGGCAGCCCGATTCGGAGTCGTACACCTGGCTGGTGCCGACGACCTGGCCATTGGTAGCCTTGAGATTGAAGGTCCACTTGCCCGAGGGCGTCTGCTTGCACTCGAAGCGTTCTTCATGCTGTGAGTTCTTGCGTACCGACTCGATACCGTTGGTGCAACTCGCCTTCTTGGCGTAGCCTTCGCTGCCGAGGATATTCTGGCCGTTGCTGGCCTTGAGCCGAAAACGGAATTCGCCTTTCTTGTCCTTGTAGATCTCGAATTTTCCCGCCATGGTGACCTCCCGTCATCCGCAGGGTCGGCCGACCCGATGCCGACCGTCAGTTGATTATGCGCCTGCCGGCTTCGTGCTGCGTTGACATCGATCAGGCGCGGCGCGCGAGGGTCAGCAGCTCGCTGCCGAGCGCAACGGCGGCCCAGGTCAGCATCGAGGGCAATCTTGGGCTCAGTGAGCCCGCTCCTTCCAGGATGCGCGGAAACCCCGGGATTTCCCCGGAGACGGGACGCACGAAGAGTGAGTGGCGGGCGGTGCCCTACTTGCTCAGCACGATGGTGATCGCGACCAGGATGCCGGCACCCAGTGCCAGCAGGCTGAAGCGCCGACCTTCGTGCTCGGCCTGGGGCAGCAGATGCGTAGCGCCCACGTAGACCAGCGCGCCGGCGGACAGGGACAACAAGGTACCCAACAGGGGCTCGTTGATGCGACTGATGAAGGGGTAGGACACCAGCATGCCCAGGGGCGTGGACAGCGAGGCGGCCAACAGGGCAAGCACAAAAGCGCTGCGCTCGGTGAATCCGCCGCGCAGCAGAAGCAGGTAGGTGACGATGCCCTCGGGAAACTCGTGCAGCACCATCCCGGTGGCCGCCAGGGCGCCGGTGAGAATGCTCACCGTGAACGTAATGGAATACACGAAACCGTCGATGAAGGAATGAAATCCGATGCCGAGCATCGGCACCAGGCCGATGCCGTAGCGGGCGCCCTGCTCATCCTCGCGTTCGCAAACGAAGGCCGTGACGAATCGATTGAACAGATGCATCAGCACAAAGCCCACGAGCAGGAAGACCGGCGCGTTAGCGCTGAGCTCGAACGACTTGGGAATGATGTGCAGGAAGGAGACGGTGATCAGAACGCCGGCGGCAAAACACACGAAGTAGATGTTGTATCGGCGCCCCCAGGCCTCGAAGCGCCGGATCGTGACGATACCGATAGCGGTGACCAGCGCTGCCAGTGCGCTGGCGCCGAATGCGGTCCAGAATGTGTTCCCCATCGAGGCTCCTCCCAATCGCCGGCCGACGCGATCACGCCGCGGTCGGATCTCCCGGTGACTGGATGATGCCCCGAAAGCAGCACCGCCTCAATCCCCGGCAGAGGGCACTCCCGAACTGACCGTGTCGTTACCGCTTTCTGTCGCAAGCCCATGCCAGACGAGAAAATCCCGCTCCAGCGCTTCCAGATCGACCGGCAGTCGGCGGCCCGGGCCGTCCGTGGACAGCCAGTCTTCGAAGCTGAGCCCGCTTCGCATGGCGCCGGCGATATCGGCCAGAACCCGCTGATCTTCCTGGCGGGCAACGAGATAGTCGGTAAACGCGCGCGTCTGGGCGTAGAAAGCCCGCGCCCGCTCCAGGCGATCGGGCGACAGGGACGCCGAAACCACCGCCGCACCGCCGGCTTCAGCCTGGGCACGGGCCCGGTCCACCAATGCCTGGAAGTCGCGACCGGCGAACACCGGATGTTCCATGCGCAGGTATTCCTCGAGGGGAATCGTCCGGCCGGATCGCGCCAGTTCGCGGAAGGCCTGTCGGCGCGCTTCGGTCATGTCTGCACTCTCGGCCACCACGGCGGCAGCTTCGTCGAGCCAGTCCGGCGCGTCACCGCCGTACTGCTCACCGCGACCGGCCGAAGACGGCCAGACGGCGTGCATGAACAGCAGGTGGGCAATCTCGTGGCGAATGGCCTTCGGTTCGAGCGACGACGCTTCCACCGCACCGGCCTCGCCCAATTGCGCGAGGGCGCGTTCGACCAGCGCCTCGACCTGCGCGGGATCGGGCTCGCGGCCACCGGACGCCAGCTGCGCCCGCACCTGGGCGCGAATCGTCTCGGCCCTGGCGACGGCGGCCTCGTCGGCTTCTTCGAATCGCCAGGGCAGCACCCAGGCCGCCCCGGCTTTCTTCAGGGCCGGGGCATGGCGGGCGTGGGCCACGTCGATGACCACGCCGCGCGGCGCCAGCACGCCGAAGTGGCGCTCGAAGGCGGCCGAAGCGGCGTCCATTTCCTCGGCAACCTGCCGGGCCGCGCAGTCGCCGGGTGCCAGGATCCAGCCCAGCGAGGCCCGGTACCAGCTACCGGCGCCGAGAACCGCCACGGGAGTCGCCGTCTCGCCCCAGCCACGGAACAGGTCCGGATCGGCGCAGCCGCCCGAGGCCGCCGGCCGCACGACGGTCATCAGGAACACGATGACCGCCAGGCCGCAGAATCCCAGGTTTCTCGACACTTCTTCTTCCTTAGTTTTCGCGAATCGGAAACGCGTGCATTCACGCACTTGCCCTAAAGGACGCGCCAGGGCCGCAAAAGGTTGCAGGCCGGTATACTCTTCTTCCCCGAATTCGAACCTCACAGGCATGCTTCAGGCACTCAGGAACCGGTACGGCGGCGTCTTCGTTCCCGGCAAGGAATTGCCGGCCGGTCGCGGTGAATTCCGCGACGCGGTGGCCGCCGCACTGGACGCCTGGACCAGCGAAGGCCTCAAGCTGGCCTGGCTGGAGATTCCGGCGCGCCGCGGCGAGCTGCTGCCGGACGCCCTGGACCTGGGCTTCAAGCTGCATCACAGTCGCGACGAAACGCTGATGCTGGTGCGGCGCCTGATCGACGGCGCCTACATTCCCGATGCCTGCACCCACAGCATCGGGGCCGGCGGGCTGGTGCTCTCCGAGGACCGCCAGATCCTGGTGGTGCTCGAGAAACGCGACCGGATCGATCGGCCCGAGCACCTCAAGCTGCCGGGCGGCATGCTCGAGCGCGGCGAGCACCTGGCAGACGGCGCCATCCGCGAAGTATTCGAGGAGACCGGCATCCGCACGGAATTTCGCGGCCTGGTGGGCATGCGTCATCACCACCGCGGCCAATTCGGCGCCTCCAACATCTACGCCGTGTGCCGGCTCAGCCCCCTGAACTTCGATATTCATCTCGACGGGGACGAGCTCGAGAAGGCGCTGTGGATGCCGGTGGACGAATACCTGGCGCGCGAGGCCACCTCGCCGTTCAATCGCCGCGTGGTCCAGGCCGCGCTCGCGACCGCGCCGCTGCCGGACGAGACCCTGGATGCCTACATGGACGCGCCCGACAGCTACGAGGTTTTCATGGCGGACGCGGCCGCCGGCATGAACACGCAAGACGAAGAGAGGTAATGCATGCGATCAACACCCGATCTCTGCGACGACCACGCCGATGATGTTCGAGTGGTCACCGGCCTGCATTGGCGTTCCTACGGCGGCCGCGACCGTTTCGGCGGCCCGATCGCCACGGTCAAGTGCTTCGAGGACAACTCGCGCGTGAAGGAAACGCTGGCCACCGAGGGCGAGGGGCGTGTGCTCGTCGTCGACGGCGGCGGCTCCCTGCGCAACGCGCTTATCGGTGACATGATCGCCGCCAACGCTCGCGATAACGGCTGGGCCGGAATCGTCATCCACGGCGCCTGTCGCGACGTCGACATCCTGCGCGATATCAACTTCGGCGTGTTCGCCCTGGGCTGCGTGCCGCGCAAGAGCGTGCGCCGCGACGAAGGCCAGGTCGATATCCCGATCAGCTTCGGCGGCGTCACCTTCCGCCCGGGCGAATACGTCTACGCCGATGCCAACGGCATCATCGTGTCCGATCAAGCGTTGGATTGAACGGGGTTTCGACGGCTCAACAGCAGCCTCCTCCGAGTTCCAGCTTCAGGAGGGAATGCCGGTGATGCCGGTGCCGGCCTCCTGGAAAAGTGGCCATTCCAGCGGCCAGTAGGTCAGGCAGGAAAAACTGACCAGCAATCCGATCAGCACCAGCCGGAGCAGCCAGCGAGTCGATCTGGCCGGACGCCAGTCGAGCGCTGCGTAACAGACCCATTGGCCGGCCGCGATCCCCACGAGGAAGGTTCCGATGTCGGCGATCAGCCAATGCCCACCCAGCAGGGCCGTGTAGCCGTAGAAGACCACGGCGATCGTCACGGGTGTCACGAGCAGCCCCAGCGTGCGGGCAGCCCAGAACGACGGATAACGCCTGCCGAGTATTGACCATTCGAACAAGCCGCTCAGCACGGCTGGCCAGAACGCGATCTTGAGGTGCTCCCAGACGCTTTCGTTGACCGCGCCCAACAGCGCCACCGGACGCCAGCCGCCGCTCCAGTCATAGACGAAGTGCAGGATCGAACCGAGCAGAAAGATCGGCACGGTGGCCACGGTCAGAACGAGCCAGGCATAACGGTCCCTCACCAGTATCCTCCTCTTCTCGAAGCACACGGATCGAACGTGCATGATCCATGCGTGCACGGGCATGAGTTGAACTCTTCCCGGCGACTCAGTCAAGAATCTTGAATCGCGACGGCTTCGCCGAGCGGGTCTTCGTGCATGCGGTCGATCCCCGATTGCCCGCGCCGACCCAACGATCGGCACTGTCGAAGGCACTGGCGAGACGCTAGTGTCAGTCTTTGGACTCATCGCTACCCAAGGGAGGTCAAACTTGGCACATCCGCCCGAGAAACGCACTTTGAAGAGCTGGGTCATCGCGACCGTCGGCGTTTTGCTAGTGGCCCTCACGCCGTTGGCCTCAGCGCAATCGCAGGCCGAACGCTTCGAGTTCCGGTACGACGATCGGACTTACGTCGGAACGATCGATCATCCCGAAAACGAAACCTCCCGAGGCTTGATCGTCCTCATCCCCGGCCACGGCCCGACCGACGTGGTCGAGGGTGGGCAGCTCGGCGGCTTGAGACGTCGATTCAACACATGGGGCTGGTCGACGGCGATGTGGGACCGGGCTGGCTGCGGAGAAAGCGAAGGTGAATATGATCATGATCAGCCTGTGCAGGACAGTGCCCGCGAGGCGGTCGCCGCCATAGAATCCTTGCGCTCGGACGGGACGCCGGGTTCGGATCGCATCGGCTTTTGGAGCTTGAGTCGCGGGGGCTGGATCGCGCCGATGGCGATGGCCAGAGATCCCCGCATCGACTTCTGGATTTCGGTCAGCGGACCGTCTCAGTTCAGCAACTTCCCCTACCTGCTCGAGACCAATATCCGGCTCGACGGCCGATCGGCCGAGCAGGCCGCACGCATGAAGTCGCTGCTGATCGAAAGCATGATGATGCTCCAGGACGAAAGCGTCGACTACGAGCAGTACCTCGAAAGAACACGCGAGCTTTATTCGGACCCCTGGTATCGCCAGCTGGTCGATAGCCCACCCGACCGCGAGCAGTTCGAGCAATGGCGACGGGAAGCGCTGGCCGATCCGGAGACCTTTCATCCTCGAACCGGCGAGCCCCTCTCGGCTCCGAACTTCGAATCGCTACTCGCCTCCCTGGACGTGTCGGTGCTGGCGATCTTCGGCGACAAGGACACCCAGGTCGACTGGCGCCGGACGCGCGACCTCTATCAGAACACGCTGGGCGACAATCCCGACGCCGACCTCGAAATTCGCGTACTGGAAAGCTGCAACCACAACATGCGCAAGGCGCGCACCGGCGCCTTCCGCGAAGATCTTTCCGCGGAAGACCTCGGCGGGATCTGCGAAGGATTCGGCTCAAGCATGCGCCGCTGGCTTTCCGAGCTTTAAAGGCGACGAGGCGAGCAGGAGCGTGCGTGCTCTAACGACGCATCGTTCGATTGCCCTAAGATGACCGTACTCGGACACCATCGATCGGATACAAAGCGATGACGAATCGAACCGGCGGCAACGGCGCCGAACGCCAGAAGTCGATCTACCTGGCCGGCAGCGGTCGGCAAAAGCCCCACGTTTCGACGCGCGCCAGTCGGCTCGAGGAACAGGCGCGAAGCCGACTGAGCCGCGAGGCGTTCGCCTACATCGCCGGCGGCGCGGGCGAGGAACGCACCATGGCGGCCAACCGCTCGGCCTTCGACGACTGGCGCATCGTGCCTCGCTATCTGCGCGATGTCGAAACACGCGACACCGGCATCGAGCTGTTCGGGACCCGCCTGCCCTCGCCGTTCCTGCTCGCGCCCATCGGCGTGCTCGAAATGGCGCATGCCCAGGCCGACCGCGCGGTGGCGAAAGCGGCCGCGGCCGAGCGCGTGCCGTTCATCTTCTCCAATCAGGCCTCGGTGCCGATGGAAGAGACGGCCGCCTGCATGGACGACGCGCCGCGCTGGTTCCAGCTGTACTGGAGCAAGTCCAACGAGGTGGTGGCCAGCTTCGTCGAGCGCGCCCAGCGCTGCGGCTGTTCCGCCATCGCCGTGACGCTCGACACCACAATGCTCGGCTGGCGCCCGCGCGACCTCGATCTGGCTTTCCTGCCCTTCCTGCGCGGCCAGGGCATCGCGCAGTACACGAGCGATCCGGTGTTCATGCAGCAGGTCGACGAGCGCCCCGACGCCGGACGACCGCCCGAGGCGCCGCTGAATCATCACGCCGTCGGCACCGCCCTCGCGCAGGCGCGCAACGTGCCTGGCCCGACATTCTCGAATCTCAGGAGCGGCAAGGCCCGGCGCGCCGTCCAGCATTTCGTCGAGACCTACTCGCGCCCGTCGCTGACCTGGGACGAGCTGGCTTTCCTGCGCGAGCACACGAAGCTGCCGATCCTGCTCAAGGGAATCCTCGATGCCGACAACGCGCGACGCGCCGTCGACCACGGCATCGACGGCATCGTGGTTTCCAACCATGGCGGTCGGCAGGTCGACGGCGCCATTGCCACGCTCGAGGCCCTGCCCGGTATCGCCGAAGCGGTCGACGGCCGCATGAAGATCCTATTCGACAGCGGCATCCGCAGCGGTGCGGATGCCTTCAAGGCTATCGCCCTCGGCGCCGACGCCGTCTGCATTGGTCGCCCGTATGCCTATGCGCTTTCTGTCGCCGGGGAGGCAGGCGTGCGTGAGTGCCTGCAGAACTTCAAGGCCGACTTCGACTTGACGATGGGACTGTCGGGCTGCTGTTCGATAGCGGAAATCCGCAAAAGATCAACGCTGGTGGCAAGCCCCCGTCCGTCCTGACGTCCGAACCGACTCCGGGCCCAACCCGCTTCACCGGCTTCGTCCCAATCTGGCAAGGCCGAAGCTCGACCTGTAAACTGCCAGCTGGGGTCGCCCGGCCATACCCCTCGACCGGGCAAGAAAACAATCCTGAACGACATCGCTTTTCGCACCAACGCCGATCATCGTCTCGCGCGCCAGGGGCGCTCGTCGACCATGTGCAGGAGCTTCACTGTGGCCGGGTTGACAGACCCGCCGCGTGAACTCGCACACCGATGCAGTGCGGCATGAGCCACGTCGAACGGGGCACACAGGAGTATCCGATCTTGATCGAAAAATACGAAGAACACACCCGCAAGACAACTTGCCTCACCCTTCTGATTCTGGTGGCGCTGTTGATCGCCTCCAGCGCGCACGCCGTCATCCCCGCTTCGGAGCGCCAAGCCCTGCTCGACCTCTACAACTCGACCGATGGCCCGAACTGGATCGACAACTCGGGCTGGGGGGACGCCGCAGGCACGGAGTGCAACTGGTACGGCGTGAGCTGCAACACCGGCGAAAACAATGTTTCGGCTATCGTACTGTCCGACAACGACCTGGTCGGCAGTATCAGCACGCTGGCCGACCTGCCGGAACTGCGCACCTTTGACGTCAGCGAAAATCGCCTGACGGGGCCGGTGCCGGACCTGTCGACACTCGGCGAATTGTACGACTTCGATATTTCGCTCAACGGCTTTACCGGCAGCGTGCCCGTGCTGGACGGCCTGGGCAGCCTGACCTACTTCGCCGCCGAGCGTAACCAGCTGACGGGCACGATCCCGCCGTTCCAGAACGTACCGAACCTGTTGGCTTACAACGTGGCCTACAACTCGCTGCAAGGCCAGGTTCCGGCCCTGCCAACCGGCATCGACCTGTTCTGGGTGCAAGGCAACAACCTCACCGGCTCGATCCCCGATCTCCAGTCCGCAAGCTCGCTGGGCAACATCATCCTCAGCGACAACCAGCTTACCGGACCGATTCCCCCGGTGGCCGGCTTGAGCAGTCTGCGCGTCATCAACTTCCAGAACAACCAACTGAGCGGGACGATTCCCTCGCTCAACGGCCTGGTTTCGCTCTACTCCTTCGGCGTGTCAAACAACAATCTCGAGGGTCCGATTCCGGCGCTGGACGACCTCGCTTCACTGCGGTTCTTCTATGCGAGAGACAACGCGTTGACCGGCCCCATTCCATCGCTGGCCAACCTCGACCAGCTCGAGATGTTTCACGTGACCAACAACAGGCTGTCGGGGCCCGTTCCCGCCTTGTCGGATGTTTCGCTGATCGAGGGCGGGTCCGAGATCTGCGGCAACCTGCTCGTCTCGAGCGAGGACGCCAACATCGACGCGACCTGGGACTTCGCCGCGGGCTCCAACTGGCAGCAGTGCCAACTCATTCCGCTGGCGGTGCCCACGAACGCGGGCTGGGCGCTGATCCTCCTCACGCTCCTCATGATGGCGGTGGCCACCCGAACGACCATCTTCTCCGTTCGCAGCTGACGCCGGACAGCAGCTCAGGCCGCAATCGGGCGGCCGGGCTGCGTTACAATGTCATCGATTCCTCGGGGTGGCGTTTACGCCTGAGACACCCAGCCGGGTGGACCCGTTGAACCTGATCCGGTTAATGCCGGCGTAGGGACAGGAACGAAAGAGCATCCTTCGCCCCCGGCAAGGGTGCTTTCGACAATCCCCCGTGCATTCCGGGTCTCCACCGACTTTCATCCTGGAGACTCAAACATGAAAACGACCCATCTGATCGGCGGCCTCCTGCTGGCCTTGCCGATCGCCGTTTCGGCACAATCCGACCTGCCGCCCTGGCAGGACGAACCCATGGTGGTCACGGCCGACTTCCGCGCGCCCGACCTGTTCGACCTGGGCACCAGCGTGACCGTCATCGACGGCGAGACCGTCTGGCAGCGCGGCGCCTCGCACCTGCAGCACGTGCTCAACACCGCGCCCAACGTCAATTTCTCCACCGGCGCGTCGCGCGGCCGCTTCTTCCAGATCCGCGGCATCGGCTCGCGCAGCCAGTTCGTCGAACCGATGAACGCCTCGGTGGGCCTGCTCATCGACGGCATCGACCTCACCGGCCTGGGCGGCGCGGCCACCACGCTGGATGTCGAGCAGATCGAGATCCTGCGCGGCCCGCAGGGCACCCTGTTCGGCGCCAACGCCCTGGCCGGGCTGATCAACATCGTCTCGGGCAGCCCCACGGAGACGTTCACG
>JAZBPT010000151.1:0-6888 GCA_036351755.1 Wenzhouxiangella sp.
TCGGCCTTCATGTCCAGCTCGCGGTAGATGACGCGCTGGAACTCGGAGACGATGTCGTCGGGGCGGATGCGATCGCCTTCGGGGTGGTAGCGGCGCACCAGCCGCGCCAGTGCGCGCAGGAGTTCGAGGTCGCGCCCGATCTGTCGCTCGATGCCCGGGCGGACCACCTTGACCACGACCTTTTCGCCCGATTTCAGGCGGGCGGCGTGAACCTGGGCAATCGACGCCGAGGCCAGGGGCCGGTCCTCGAACTCCTCGAACAATTCGGGGATGGAAGCGCCCAGTTGATCCTCGATGATGGCGCGGGCCCGCTCGGAGGGGAAGGGCGGCACGTCGTCCTGGAGGCCGGCGAGGTCTTCGGCGATGTCTTCGGGCAACAGGTCGCGTCGCGTGGAAAGAATCTGGCCGAACTTGACGTAGATGGGGCCCAGTTCCTGGAGGGCCAGGCGCAAGCGCGCGCCCCGCGAGAGCTCGCGAACGTGGCGTCGCCCCCAGGGCAGGAGGCGGACGGCCCGCGCGAACTTCAGCGGCGGCAGCGCGACCAGCAACTCGTCGAGGCGATAGCGCGCCAGGGTCAGCGCGATGCTGGTCAGTCGAATGCCGCGCGCAATCATGCCCGGCCCCGGCGGCGCAGCCGCGCCTCGAGGCGATCGGCCGCCTCGCGCAGTTCGTCGACCTCGTCCACGAACTCGTCGACTTCCTCGCGCGATACCAGCAGGCCGGATTCCTCGCGCAGGAAGCGCGCGGTCTGGTCTGCGGCGGTTCGCCCGACCTGCCGGGCACCGGCGCGGGCCTCGGACAGCGTGCGCCACAGCTGGTGACCGACCACGGATCCGAAGCGTTCCACGAACACGGCTTCCCAGTCGGGATCGAGTTGCTTGAGCAGCTTCTCGAAGGCCTGGCCGGCGCCTGCATCGCCCTCGATGCGCACACCGCTTCCGGGGGCGCGCCAGTCGGGCACGGCCATGGCCAGCAGGGCCAGGGGCGTGCCGCTGATTGTCGTGTCAGGCGCCGCCTCGTGTTCGGCACTCACGCCCAGGGCCTCGTCCCGGCCCCGGAAGAAGAGATCGATGCCCAGGCCCTTCAGCTCCAGCCGTACCAGCTTGTCGCGCAGGGGTCGGAGTCTCTCGCTGGATGTATCGTCGAGCGCGATGGCGCGGGCGAGCGCCTGCTCGACGGCGGCGGCCAGCATGCCGGGCAATGGCGTCAGGTAACGGGAGCCCATGGCCTCAGACCTTCGCGCCCCGGTGAATGGCGCAGATGCCGCCGGAGAGATTGGACCAGCTCACCCGCTCGAATCCGGCCTCGCGCATCTGTTCGGCCAGGCTCGGCTGGTCGGGAAAGCGGCGGATTGACTCGGCCAGGTACTGGTAGCTGTCGGCATCGCCGGCGATGCGCGCGCCCAGGCGCGGCAGGACCTGGAAAGACCAGGTGTCGTAGACCTTTGCCAGCGCCGGCAGGCCGACCTTGGAAAATTCCAGGATGTGGACCCGTCCGCCCGGCTTGAGCACCCGGTGCATCTCGGCCAGCGCCTTGTCGCGCCAGGTGACGTTGCGCAGCCCGAAGGCGATGGTGAGATGGTCGAAGTGATTCGAGGCGAAGGGCAGGGCCTCGGCGTTGACCTGCAGCCACTCCAGGCCCTGCACCAGGCCGATGGCGTCCATGCGCGAGCGACCGGTGGCGAGCATCTCGCGGTTGATGTCGGCGACGACGACGTCGGCCCCGCGCTCGTGCGCCAGGCGGGCGATATCGCCGGTGCCCCCGGCCAGGTCGAGCAGCTTCTGGCCCGGCCGGATACCGCAGGTGGCCACGAAGTGCCGCTTCCAGAGCCGGTGGATCCCCAGGCTCATCAGGTCGTTCATCAGGTCGTATCGCCGCGCCACGGAGGAGAACACGCGGCCCACGAGCTGCGTCTTCTCTTCGGGTGATACTTCGCGGTAGCCGAAGTCGGTCATAACGTGTTTCCGGGCTTGGGTTCCTGAAACCGCAGATTGCGCAGATTACACAGATTGAGGCAGGAAGATTGCTGTGTGCAAAGTGCGGGCAACTGCGATGTATTGCGCGATCAAGCTCGCAATGAACTTTCCAAATAATCTGCGCGAATCTGCGAAATCTGCGGTTCCTATTCTTAACGCCTCTCACGAAGGCGCTGAGCGTAACGGGCAAGATTGGCTTCCATGTTCTTTCCCAGATCATAAAGGAAAGCCCATGAATAGATGCCGGAATCGTGGCCGTCGTCGAAGGTGATCTGGACGGCGTAGCTGCCGACCGGTTCGATGGCGGTGATGTCGACGTTTTCCTTGCCCGTCATCAACTTCGGCTCGGAGTAGCCGTGCCCCCGCACCTCGGCCGAAGGCGAGTGCGTGCGCAGGTACTCGGCCGGCAACTCGAATCGCTCGCCGTCGTCGAAGCTCACGACCAGCGTGCGCCTGGAACGCTCGTAGCGCAGCTCGACGGCTTCGACTCCGCTCATGGCGCCTCGTAGTAGGTCGGCGAGCCCGGGCCGACCGGCAGGTCGAGGCCGAAGACCCACAGCAGGAACAGCAGGCTCCATCCGATGAAATAGCAGATCGAGTAGGGCAGCATGGTGGCGATCAGGGTACCGATGCCGAATTTCTTGTCATAGCGCGTCGCCCAGGCGAGGATCAGGCCGAAGTAGCTCATCATCGGGGTGATGATGTTGGTGGTCGAGTCACCGATGCGGTAGGCGGTCTGGATGACCTCCGGCGAGTAGCCGATGAACATCAGCATGGGCACGAAAATCGGTGCGGTAACGGCCCACTGCGCCGACGCCGAGCCGAGCGACAGGTTGACGATGCCGCACATGACGATGAACAGCACGAACACCATCGGCCCGGTCAGTCCGATGTTCTGCAGGAATTCCGCGCCCGTGACCGCCGTGATCAGGCCGAGGTTCGACCAGCCGAAGAAGGCCACGAACTGCGCGGCGAAGAACACCAGCACGACATACAGGCCCAGCGTCGAGATCGCCGAAGACATGCCGTCGATCACGTCGCGGTCGTTCCTCATCGTGCCGACGACCTTGCCGTAGGCGAAGCCCACGACGAGGAAGAACACGAAGATCCAGGCGACGATCGAGTCGAAGAAGGGGCCCGAAGAGGCCAGAAAATCGCTGCCGGCCTCCGGGTCGCGCAGCACGCCGTTTTCGGGGACGACCAGCAGGGCGATCAGGCCGAGCACGGCGACGGTGGCGACCGCGGCGGTACCCAACCCCTTCTTTTCCGAACCGGTGAGCGGTTTCATCTGGCTGTCGTCGAGCACCGAGGGATCGGCATTCGAGTCGTCGTATTTCCCCAGCTTGGGCTCGACGATGAAGATCGTCACCAGCGAGCCGATGATCGTGATCATGAAGGTCGAAACGATCATGAAATACCAGCTCGCCGTCGCGTAGACGGTGTATCCGGGGTCGATCAGCTGGGCGGCTTCCTCGGTGATGCCCGCCAGCAGGGGGTCGATGGTGCCCAGCAGCAGGTTGGCGCTGTAGCCGCCCGACACGCCGGCAAAGGCCGCGGCCATGCCGGCGAGGGGGTGGCGACCCAGCGCCAGGAAGATGGCGCCGCCCAGCGGCACCAGCACGACGTACCCCATTTCCGAGGCCGTGTTCGACAGCACGCCGGCAAAGACCACGGCGACGGTCACCACGTGCTTAGGCGCCGAGAGCACGATGCCGCGCACCAGGGCCGAGAGCAGGCCCGATTTCTCGGCCACGCCGACGCCCAGCATGGCGACCAGGACCACGCCGAGCGGCGCGAAGTTGACGAAGTTGTCGACCAGGCCGCCGAGGATCCTGCGCAGGCCCTCGGCGTTGAGCAGGCTGACCGCCTCGATGGTGGCGCCGGCCGCCGCGCTCGGCCGCGGATCCTCGACGCTCAGCCCGATCCAGCCGAAGAAACCCGACAGGAAGACCATGGCCGTTGCGAGAATGGCGAACAGGGTGACCGGATGCGGCAGGAGGTTGCCGAGCCACTCGACGACGTCGAGGAAGCGGGTGAACCAGTTGCGATTGGCGACGGCAGCCGCCGTGTTGTCGTTGTTGCTCACGGATGAAGTCCCTGCGTTTGATCCGGAATGCCGCCGCGGCAGCGACCCGGCATGATAGCGCACCGAAGCTCGTGGTGCAGTTTGCGGGCGCATGCGGGATTTTTCGGTTCACGCCAAGGCGCAAAGGCGCCAAGGTCGCCAAGCAGGGCATAAAGACATCGAGCGACAGGAGCGCTATTTCCCCGGCCGGGAAATGAGCAAGACACTCCCCCGGCAACGGTTCAAGGTCTTAGTTTACTTGGCGACCTTGGCGCCTTTGCGCCTTGGCGTGAGACCGACGAGCTGCGAAGCGCGCTCAAAGGCCGAGCGCGAACAGGCCCAGGCAGAGGATCAGGCCGGCGACCGGGATCAGGACGGTCAGCGCCCCCATGGCCGGGTAGGCGGCCGAGTGGGTCTCGTTGCAGATGGCGCGGATGGTGGTGACCACGTAGCCGTTGTGCGGCAGCGAGTCGAGCGCGCCGGAGGAGATGGAGACCACGCGGTGCAGCTGGTCGGGATCGACGCCGGCATCGACGTAGTGCGGCCCCAGGATCGGCAGGGCGATGGCCTGGCCGCCCGAGGCCGAGCCGGTCATGGCGGCGATGGCGGATACCGCGATCGCGGCGCTGACCAGGCCGTTGCCGGGCAGGCCCGTGACCCAGACCACGGCGGCGTCGAAGGCCGGCGAGACCTTGGCCACGGTGCCGAAACCGACCACGGCGGCGGTGTTGCCGATGGCGACCAGCGCGCCGACGCCGCCCTCGGTCAGGGCCGCACCCGGCTGGTGCAGGTGGCGCAGGTTGATCAGGGCCGCGCCGATGCAGCCGGCCAGCAGGGCCACGATGAGCGCCGAGATGCCGAGGCGATCGTGCAGGGTGAAGGAAAAGCCGAGTACGAGCAGTAGCGGCACCAGCGCCAGGATCGGATGGGGCAGGTCGCCGCGCCCGCTTTCGGGGTCGGCCTCGCGTTCCTCGAAGCGCTCGCCGCGGGCGACGGCGCGCTTGAGCATCCATTTCAGCCAGAAGTAGCCCGTGGTGGCCATGAAGATCGCCACCACCAGGCTGGCCTGCCAGGCCGCCAACGGCCCGGTTCCGAGATGCTCGATGGGGATCCAGTTCTGAATCTCGGGCGAGCCGGCGGAAGTCATGGTGAAGGTCACCGAGCCGAAGGCCAGGGTGGCGGGAATGAATCGCCGCGGCAGTTCGGCATCGCGGAACAAGGCCAGCGCCATCGGGTAGACCGAGAAGGCGACCACGAACAAGCTTACGCCGCCGTAGGTGAGCACGGCGCAGGCGATGACCACCGCCAAGGCGGCATGGTGGGTGCCGAGGCGTCGCACGATCCAGTGCGCCACCGATTCGGCGCCGCCGGAGGATTCCATCAGCTTGCCGAACAGCGACCCCAGCAGGAAGACGAAGAACCAGGAGGCGATGAAGCCGGTGAAACCGTTCATGTACTGCGTGATCAGGTCGGCCTGTCCCTCGGCCGCCAGCGGGGGCAGCAGGGCGATGTCGCTGGTCAGCGCGACGAGCAGGGCGCACAGGGGCGTGGCCACGAACAGGCTCATGCCACGCATGACGAGTACGATCAACAGGGCGAGGCCGCCCAGTAGGCCGATCAGGCTGAGCATGATGGATGCTTCCGCGTAAATTCGCGGCCATGTTGGCAAGCCCCCGCGCGGGGCGGAACTGTACCAAGGTACAAGTTACACGCCCGTGCCGCTTGTCTAGTCTGCGAAGCGTGTCGGTCGCCTGCGTTGCGAGGCGACGAGAACAACTAGAGCGAGCAAGCATTCGTCTATCGAAGGGAGTTGAAATGAAATCGCTGAAGCAGTCCAAGAATTCGCCCCGGCTGTCGAGGCTGAGCCTGGCCATTGTGCTGGGCCTGGCCATGAGTGCCGCGGTCTCGGCCCAGGACGAGCAGTCCGAAGACAACAACGAAGGCGAGGCGGCCGAGGAGTCGACCGACCTGGGCAATCTCGAAGTGACCGCCCGGCGCCGTACCGAAAACCTGCGCGACGTGCCCATTTCGGTCACCGCGATCACCGGCGAAGGTCTTCAGGATGCCGGGGCCCAGGACATCACCTACCTCAACCAGGTCGTGCCCAACACCACCCTGGAAGTCTCGCGCGGCACGAGCAATACCTTGACCGCCTTCATTCGCGGCGTCGGCCAGCAGGATCCGGTGGCCGGCTTCGAGGCCGGTGTCGGCATCTACATCGACGACGTCTACCTCAACCGACCGCAGGCGGCGGTGCTCGACATCTACGACGTGCAGCGCGTGGAAGTGCTGCGCGGTCCGCAGGGCACGCTCTACGGCCGCAACACGATCGGCGGGGCCGTCAAGTACGTGACCAAGCGGCTCGGCCGCCAGCCCTCGGCGAGCGTGCGCGCCAGCGTGGGCAGCTATAACCAGGCCGACCTGGTGGTCAAGGGCGAGACCCCGATCGGCGATTCGTTGGCCGTGGGTGGTGCCGTGGCCACGTTCAACCGCGACGGGTTCGGCGACAACCTGACCACCGGCCTGGACAACTACAACAAGGAAGTCATGGCCGCTCGGGCGAGCATGGAATGGACGCCGAGTTACGACCTGTTCGTACGCCTGTCCGGCGATTACTACAAGGATGACTCCAACCCCGTCGGTGGTCATCGCCTGATTCCGGGCCTGTTCTCCGGTGCGCCCGTCCTCGACGACGTCTACGATTCCCGCGGCGGCATCACCGGCGAGAATGAGACCGAGCAACAGGGGCTGAGCCTGCTCGTCGAGTACGACATCAACCCCAACTGGCTGTTCAAGAGCATCACCGCCTGGCGGGAAGACGACACCATCAACCAGATCGACTTCGAA
>JAZBPT010000152.1:0-3554 GCA_036351755.1 Wenzhouxiangella sp.
CCCTGGCTCGCCGCCGGCTCCGGCCTGGCGAGCTACGGCGCCGAGCTGGAGGGCGTTGTTGCCGGCAGGGTATCGAGCCGCCACCCGGACATCTGGCCCGACGCTCGCAGCGTCCTGGCCCTGGCCGACACCGTCGACCCGGTCCCCGCCTGGGAACTCGAGCCAAGATACGTCCGCGACGACGTCACCAACTGAAGCTCTGCCATCGGCACCTGCGCGGGTGCCGGCACAGACCGATGGGTGCAATTCCGGGCAACCATCACTTTGGATCATCCGTTTCTTCGTGGTATCTTGCAGTCTGGCTTGGTAGCTCGTATCTCCATGAAAATCGAACGAATTATCTGGATTGGCGTCACCTTGGCGTTGGTTGCAAGTACCGCGGTCAGTGCAATGCTGTACGTGAACGAGCGCGATATGCGAGAAGCGATGGATGTGCGCATCGCGATGCACAACTCCAATCTGCTTCACGCCCTCAACGAGAATGATCGGGATGGCTTGCGACAGCAGATCGAAGTCGTGCTTGAGGGACAGTTGAACTCTCTGGATGGCTACATGCAGTGGCGTGGCAAGACTGAGTCCCGCTTGTATCAATCACTCCTGTCGAAGCTCGAGCAGCAACATCCCGAGTACCACGCTTATTTGTTGCGCGAGCGTGATGAAGGCACGGAGCCTGAAGCCACTACGCCCGCCAACGGTTGATTTTCGGGCTGGGCGGAGAGCCTGCGAATCAGCAGGCGCCGTTCGCCCAGGGCGATCTGCAGAGCGATGCCGTGGTCCCGTTGGAAGACTAGCTATTGGGAATAGCCATGTCCGCGCCTGGCGATATCCGAAACCCGGAGTCTTCAGGCGTCTACACGGAACTCATCCAGCCCGCACACCCGTTTCGAGCGTTCGAAAATTGGTGTTTCGAATTTGGTGCTTGATTCGGAAGCCGATGCTACCGGAGCGGCGGCCTTGAGTAAGGTCTCAGGTGGCCTGCGTCAACTTTCGAAACAGCCGATGGTAGCGAGAGGCGATTTCCTGCCAGCTCAGGATCCGCCCTTGTGCCGGAGTCGCTCGAGTAGCTCGTCGCCGTGCTGGTCGCCGCTCGACCGGAAGCGCTCGACGATTTCCCGGCAGCGCTTGGCGCTGGCCTCGATCAGGCTCTTCTTGACAGCCGCCACGCGTGCCGGCGGCATGCTGAAATGGGTCACGTCGAGGCCGAGCAGCAGCCGGGCAGCGCGCTCGTCGCCGGCCAGTTCGCCGCAGACGGTCACCTCCAGTTCATGGCGGCGCCCGATCCGGACGATGCGGTCCAGAAGCTCGACGATAGCCGGGTGCGCCGGGTCATAGAGGTAGCTCACCAGCTCGTCCTGGCGGTCGATGGCCAGCACATACTGGATCAGATCGTTGGTGCCGATCGACAGGAAGTCCAGTTCGGTGGCCATGGCGTCGACGTTCAGGGCCGCCGCCGGTGTTTCGATCATGCCCCCGACGGGCAGTTCTGGATCGATGCTCAGGCCCTCGCCGCGCAGTTGCTCCCGGCACTCGGCGATGAGCTGGCGCGCCTGTGCGATTTCTTCCACGTTGGTCAGCATCGGCAGCAGGATGCGCACGGGCCCTTCGGTCGAGGCACGCAGGATGGCGCGCAACTGGTCCCGGAACAGGTCGGTGACCGACAGCGACAGGCGCAGTCCGCGCAGGCCCAGGGCGGGGTTCGGCCCGCGCGTGAGCGCGAGCGAATCGGGCAGTTTGTCCCCGCCGGCGTCGAGCGTCCGGATGGTCACCGGCTTGCCGCCCATGGCGCGAATGGCGTTGCGGTAGGCGCGGTACTGCGTCTGCTCGTCGGGAATGCGCTCGTCTAGGAACAGGTATTCGGTCCGCATCAGGCCGATGCCGTCCACGCCGGCGTGCATGCAGCGTTCGAACTCGATCGGCAACTCGGCGTTGCCGTGGACCTGGAAGTGCTTGCCGTCGCCGGTTCGCGACGGCCGCGCGATGAAGCGCTTCAGTTCGCTGCGGTGGCGCTGGCTGGTGGACTGTTTCTCGGCGTAGTGGCGCTGCAGGTTGTCGTCGGGATTGACCAGTACGGCGCCGTAGTGGCCGTCGAGGACCACCGATTCGCCTTCGGCCAGCAGATCAAGGGCGTGGTGCACGCCGACGACCATGGGAATCTCGAGGCTTCGGGCCAGGATGGCGGTGTGCGACCACGGACCGCCGTGTTCGGTCACCAGGCCCGCCACCCGGCGCTGGCTGAGGATGGTCAGGTCCGCCGGCGTCAGCTCCGCGGCGATCAGGATGGTGTCGTCGAGCCGGTGCGGCACCTGGGTGCTGAACAGGGCCGAGGGCTGGTCGGCGAGCTCACGCTGGATCAGGCTCACGACCTGCTCGAGGTCTTCGCGCCGGAGCGCGAGGTATTCGTCGTCCAGTCGCCTGAACTCCTCCCGCAGCTGGTCGGCCTGCTGAGCGAGCGCCCACTCGGCGTTGATGCGGTTCTCGCGGATGCGGTCGCAGGCTGATTCGACCAGCATCGGATCCTGGAGGATCAGGCGGTGCGCCTCGAGCAATTCGCGTGCGGTCTCGCCGCCCGACTCGCCGACGCGGTCGAGCACGCCCGACAGAAAGTCGTCGCCGCGCTTGACGGCGCGGCGCACTCGTTCGACCTCGGCTTCGACGGCATCGGCCTCGAGGTGGTATTCGGGCAGGGCGAGTTCGCCCGGCGTGAGGCGGTGTACCTTGCCCAGCGCAATGCCCGCGGTGACGCCGATGCCGGTCAGGGTCAGGCTCATTCGCCTTCTCCGAAACGGTCGGCGACCAGGTCCGTGACGGCCGCGGCAGCCTGGTCTTCGTCGGTCCCGTCGACTTCCAGCGTCAGCCGGCTGCCGCAGGGAGCCGCCAGCAGCAGCACACCCATGATGGACTTGGCGTTGACGCGTTTGCCGCGGTGGCTCAGCCAGACCTGGCTGTCGAATCTCGACGCCGTCTGCACGAGCTTGCTGGCCGCACGGGCGTGCAGGCCGAGCCGGTTGACCAGTTCCAGCTCGACTTCCTTCATGTCCGCAGGATTCCTTGCGCTCCGCCGTCTGCGGCCAGCGCGGCGAGTTCGGCCGGCGGCTTGTCGGCGTGGTTGATCACCTTGAGCAGCATCGGCAGGTTGAGCCCGGAAACCACGGGGATGTCGTGCTCGTCGGCGGCCCGCATGGCCAGGTTGTGTGGCGTGGCGCCAGGCAGGTCGGTGAGCACGACCGCGCCCTGGGTATCGCCGCCTGTGGCGAGGGCCATGCGCAGGGCCGCGAGCGTTTCTTCCACTTCGGCCCGGTAGCTGACCGCCACGGTCGTTAAGACGATCGGCCGGTCCAGGATGTTCTCGGCCTCTCGTCGGACGGCTTCGCCCAGGGCATCGTGGGTGACGAGAATGATGCCCGTCACTGCTCCAGCTCCCGGTGGCTGACGAGGACCCGCACGCCCGCCTCGCGCAGCTCGCGCGCGATGCGGTCGACGATGTAGACCGATCGATGCTGGCCGCCGGTGCAGCCGATGGCCACGGTAACCAGGCTGCGCTGGTCTTCGGCCAG
>JAZBPT010000153.1:0-2574 GCA_036351755.1 Wenzhouxiangella sp.
GCCTTCGAGCGCCTGGAAATCAACTTCCTGGCCAACGACGACCCGCAACTGGTCTGGGTCGTGCTGGGCGACCTGCGCGATGCCGACGAGCCGGTGCTCGAGACCGACCGGGCCATCCTGAGAAGGGGGCGTCAGCACATCGAAGGCCTGAAACGCCAGCATCCCGAAGCCGACTTCCTCTTTCTGTGCCGCTCGCGCGAATTCAACGAGCGTGAGGGTTGCTGGATGGGGCGCGAGCGCAAGCGCGGCAAGCTGATGGCTTTCAACCGGCTGCTCGCCGGGCATCAGGACTCGGGCTTCACGGACAACTTCGGCGAGCAAGCGCGGCTCGACCGCGTCCGCTACGTGATCACGCTCGATGCCGACACCCGTCTGCCGCCGGGAGCGGCCCGGCAGATGATCGGCACGCTGGCCCACCCGCTCAGCCGCGCGGTCTATGCCGACGACGGCCGCTCGCTGAAGGCCGGCTACGGCATCATCCAGCCGCGCGTCGAGATCGACCCGGACACCACGCGCAACAACGCCTTCACCCGTGCCTTCTCGGGCGACACGACCGTCGATCTCTACACCCATGCCAGCTCGGACGTCTACCAGGACCTGTTCGGCGAGGGCATCTTCGCCGGCAAGGGGATCTACGACTGGCGCGCCATCGAGGCCACGCTGGCCGGTCGCATTCCCGACAACAGCCTGCTCAGCCACGACCTGCTCGAGGGCATCTTCGCGCGCGTGGGCCTGGCCACCGACATCGTGCTCATGGAGCAGTTTCCGCCCAGCGTGATCGCCTGGACGCGCCGGCAGCATCGCTGGGTGCGCGGCGACTGGCAGTTGTTGCCGTGGCTGGGACGCTGCGTTCGGGGCAACGACGGAAAGCCGCATCGCAACCGGCTCTCGCTCGTCCACCGCTGGATGATCGTCGACAACCTGCGCCGCAGCCTGCAGCCGCCGGTCACCCTGCTGCTGATCCTGCTGGCCTTCAGCGGCATCCTGCCCGGCAGCGACCTGCTGTGGTCGCTGCTTTTCCTCCTCTTGCCGGCCGCCGGCCTGATGAGCGAACTGCTGGGTTCGACCAGCCACCTGCTGGCCGCACCGCGCGCCGCCTTCCTGAGATTGCGCCCGGCTCTGCACGGCCTGCGATTGCAGGCCCAGCACTGGCTGTTGAGCCTGGTGCTGCTGCCGTACCAGAGCCTGATGATCGGCGATGCGGTGGCCCGCACGCTGGCCCGGCTGTTCGTCACCCACCGCCACCTGCTGGAATGGACCACGGCCGCGCACGTCCATCGCAGCCTCGGCCAGGCCCGCCAGAGCCTGTGGCGCGAGTTGTGGCCCTGTCCGCTGCTGGGCGCGGCCGTGCTGGCGGGCGTGGGCCTGTCGCAGCCCGCGCTGCTGCTCGTGGCCGCGCCGGTGGCGCTTGCGTGGCTGGCCGCGCCGGCCATCGTCAAGCGCGTCGAGCGACCGCGCCGCCGCGAAATCGAACGTCCGGACCCCGAGGCCGTCAGGCTGTTGCGCCGCGTCGCCCGGCGAACCTGGCTGTTCTTCGACCATTTCGTCGGCCCCGACACCCACTGGCTGCCGCCCGACAATTACCAGGACGACCCCAAGGTGGTGCTGGCCGCGCGCACCTCGCCGACCAACATGGGCATGGCGCTCAACTCGGCCGTGGTTGCCCACGACTTCGGCTGGATCGACCCGCACACGCTCACCGCCTGGCTGCGCAACAGCATGGAAGGCATGGCCCAGCTCGAGCGCTACCGGGGACACTGGTTCAACTGGTACGAGATCCACGATCTCGAACGCCTGTCCCCGGCCTACGTTTCCACCGTCGACAGCGGCAACCTGGCCGTGGCCCTGGTCACCGTGGCGCGCGCGCTCGAGGAGATCGGAAACCGGCCGCTGGCGCTGACGAGGCTGGCGCGCGGCCTGGCCGACACGCTCGATCTCATCGAATGCACTGCGCGCCCGCTGGCTGCACAGGCGCCGCCCGATCACGCACTGGCGAAGTGGCTCGACCGCGTTCACGCACAGTACCGAAAGGCGCTGGCGGGCGACGCCGCCGAATGCCGCCAGCTCCTGGACAGCTGGCACGAGCACCAGCTCGACGAACTGGCCGAGTCGATCATCGAACTGGCCGAAGACGAGAGCCTGGACGTCAGCGCCGATGTCATCGTCGAGCTCAGGACCTGGCTGACGCAGCTGATCGGGCAGGTGCGCCAGGCCCGGCGCGCCATCGAATCGCTGCAGCCCTGGCTGCCCGACCTGCCCACGCTCAGGGGCCTCGCCGAAGAAAGCGATTGCCGGGCGCTGACCAGGCTCGCCGACCTGCTCGAGACCGCTTGGTGCCCGAACGCGCACGGAAGACACAGCCGGCGCGCCATGCGCCTGATGAACGAGGCGCGCGAGGCGGGGGCAGGGCTGCCCGCGGCCCTGGCCGAGCGCATCGAGCGCCGCCTGGAGCAGGCCCGGGAAGCCAACCGGCAACTGGCCGAGGATTGCGCGGACCTGGCCCGCCTGGCCGAACGCTGGGTCGACGAGATGGACTTCGGCTTTCTCTACGACGGCGAGCGCCACCAGTTCCGC
>JAZBPT010000154.1:0-7281 GCA_036351755.1 Wenzhouxiangella sp.
CCTGATGCTGCACGCGCTGATGACGGGCATGTTCGCCGCCCTCGATGCGCTGCTGTTCTACGTGTTCTTCGAGGCGATGCTGGTGCCGATGTTCCTCATCATCGGTATCTGGGGCGGACCCAACCGCATCTACGCCACGGTGAAGTTCTTCCTGTTCACCTTCTTCGGCTCGGTGTTCATGCTCATCGCGCTGATCTGGCTCTACCTCGACTCGGGCAGCTTCGCCATCGCCGACCTGCAACAGCACGAGTTCGGCCTGCTGCCGCAGATCTGGGTCTTCCTGGCCTTCCTGATCGCGTTTGCCGTCAAGGTGCCGATGTGGCCGGTGCACACCTGGCTTCCGGACGCCCACGTCGAGGCGCCCACCGGCGGTTCGGTGGTGCTGGCGGCCGTCATGCTCAAGATCGGCGGTTACGGCCTGCTGCGTTTCGCGTTGCCCATCACGCCCGATGCCGCAGCGCACCTGGACTGGCTGGTCATCGCCCTGTCGCTGATCGCCATCGTCTATATCGGCTTCGTCGCGCTTGCCCAGAGCGACATGAAGAAGCTGATCGCCTACAGCTCGATTTCGCACATGGGCTTCGTCACCCTGGGCGCCTTCCTGGCCTTTGCCATTGCCCGCAACACCGGTGAGCTGACCGGTGCCGGTCTGGGCCTGTCGGGCGCCATGGTTCAGATGATCTCCCACGGCTTCATCTCCGGTGCCATGTTCCTGGTCGTCGGGGTGCTCTACGACCGCGTGCACAGCCGCGAAATCTCCGCCTACGGCGGCGTGGCCAACACCATGCCGTGGTTCGCGATGTTCGCCGTGCTGTTCTTCATGGCCAACTCCGGCCTGCCGGGCACCTCCGGCTTCGTCGGCGAGTTCATGGTCATCCTGGCGGCCTTCCACGCCAGCTTCTGGTTCGCCTTCGCGGCGGCGGCCACGCTGATCCTGGGCGCGGCCTACAGCCTGTGGCTGGTCAAGCGCGTGTTCTACGGCGAGGTGGCCAACGACAACGTCGCCTCGCTCAAGGATATCGATGGCCGCGAGTGGATCCTGCTGACGACGCTGGCGGTCTTCACGCTGGGCCTGGGCCTGTGGCCGTATCCGCTGATCGAAGTCATGGAGCCCTCGATCCAGAACCTGGTCGAGCACATCATGCAGAGCAAGATTGGATAATTCGACATGACGATTGCCGAACTGCAACTCGCCCTTCCCGAGATCTTCGTGCTCAGCATGGCCTGCGTGGTGTTGCTGGCCGACCTGTTCATCACCGACGAGCGCCGGGGGCTGACGCACACCCTGGCCGTGATCACGCTGGTTTTCGCCGCCATCCTCAGCCTGCGCCTGATGATGGCGCCGGGGCAGGTCGAATACGCCTTCAGCGACACCTTCATCCGCGATCGCTTCGGCGACGTGCTCAAGGTGTTCTGCTACCTGATCCTGATCGGCGTGTTCGTCTACGCCAAGCACTACCTGCGCCAGTTCAACCTGTTCAAGGGCGAGTTCTACACGCTCAGCCTGTTCGCCCTGGTGGGCACCATGGTGCTGATTTCCGCCGGCTCGCTGCTGACCGTCTATCTGGGCCTCGAGTTGCTGACCCTGGCGAGCTACGCGTTGGTCGCCATCGACCGCAATTCGCTCAAGGGTTCGGAAGCGGCGATGAAATACTTTGTCCTCGGCTCGCTGGCTTCGGGCTTCCTGCTGTTTGGCATGAGCCTGATCTTCGGCGCCACCGGCAGCCTGGATCTCATCGACGTCAGTGCCGCGCTGTCGGCGGGCATGGGCGAGAGCATGCTGCTGACGGTGGGCCTGGTGTTCATCGTGATGGGCATCGCCTTCAAGCTCGGCGCCGTCCCGCTACACATGTGGATTCCCGACGTCTATCACGGCGCGCCGCTGCCCATCACGCTGTTCCTCAGCTCGGTGCCCAAGCTGGCCGCCGTGGCCCTGGCCATCCGCCTGCTCGACAACGGCCTGATCGAACTGCACGCCGACTGGCAGGGCATGCTGATCGTGCTGGCCGCGCTGTCGATGGTCCTCGGCAACGTCGTTGCCATCGCCCAGACCAACATCAAGCGCATGCTGGGTTACTCGACCATTTCGCACATGGGCTTCGTGCTGCTCGGCATGCTGCCGGCCACCCAGCAGGGCTATGCCGCGGCGATGTTCTACGCCATCGTCTATGCCATCATGTCGGCGGGCGCCTTCGCGGTCCTGATCCTGCTTTCCAACAAGGGCGCAGAGGCCGAGAATCTGGACGACCTCAAGGGCCTGGCCAAGCGCAATCCCTGGCACGCCCTGATGATGCTGATGCTGATGTTCTCCCTGGCGGGCATCCCGGTCTTCGTCGGCTTCTTCGCCAAATGGCAGGTCATCGCCGCCGCGCTCAGCGCCGGCTTTACCTGGCTGTCCATCCTGGCCGTGCTTACCGCCGTGATCGGCGCGTTCTACTACCTGCGCGTGGTCAAGCTGATGTACTTCGACGAACCCGAAGACGCCGAGCCGGTCACCGCCCCGGTCGACTTCCGCGCCGTGCTGACGGTCAATGGCCTTGCCATGCTGGCTCTCGGCATTTTCTCCGGCGGTCTGATCAGCCTCTGCGTTTCCTCGTTCTGAGCCCGTGGCTCTCCGAGCCGAGAAGCCGCGGGTGGTTCTCGCGGTTCCCTGCTTCAACGAAGGGGAGACCATTGCAGCGGTGATCGAAGGGTTCCGGCAGTACCTGCCCGATCTCGACATCCGGGTCTTCGACAACAGCTCCACCGACGATACCGCTGAACGCGCACGCGCCGCCGGTGCAGCGGTGGTCGATGTGCCCCGCCGGGGCAAGGGAAATGTCGTGAGGCGAATATTCGCCGATGTAGACGCCGATCTCTACTTGATGGTCGACGGTGACGACACTTACGACCCTGCTACCGCACCGGCCCTGCTCGAAGCCGTTTCCGGAACAGGTTGGGACATGGCCGTCGCGGTTCGCCGACCCGTATCAGAAGACGCACACAGGACCGGACACGCCTTGGGCAACAGGCTGCTTGGTCGATTGCTCGGATTCATGTTCGGTAGGCGGGTCGGTGATGTGTTCTCCGGGTATCGAGCCTTCTCCCGGAGATTCGTGAAGTCTTTTCCGATGCAGTCCGACGGGTTCGAAGTTGAGACGGAAATGACCGTTCACGCCTTATCAATGCAAATGGACGTGACTGAAATCGACAGCGACTATCGCGCTCGTCCCCCGGGCTCCCAAAGCAAGCTCCGCACCTGGAACGACGGCTGGAACGTGCTCGGCACAATGATCAAGCTGTTCACGGTCGAACGGCCTCTGTTCTTCTATGGTGTGGTTTCGTTCCTATTGTTCGGCATCGGTCTTGGACTGGGCATACCGGTAGTTCTCGAGTGGCTGCACTCCGGCATGGTCCCGCGCTTCCCCACGGCGATTCTGGCCAGCGCTGTAATGCTGCTATCGGCACTCTCCCTTTTCGCGGGCCTTATCCTCGACACCGTCTCGCGCGGTCGCCGCGAAGCAAGAATGCTGGCCTATCTGCGCTACCCGCCGTCTTGAGTTGCCGATCCCCGTTTATTCGCTTCGCGATTGTCGGTACGGCAGGGTTTGTCGTTGACGCGGCGGTGCTCTACGCGCTGATCGAGGGGTTCCATACGGGCCCGCTGGCTGCGCGCGTGCCTTCCTTTCTTTGTGCAGCCACATTCACATGGGCGCTGAATCGTCGCTGGACCTTCGCGTCGCGCCGTACGCGACGCCAGCTGCGCCAGTGGGGAGCGTACACGCTCGCCATGGTCTGCGGCGCGCTCGTAAACTACGGAAGCTATGCGCTGGTCGTTATGATCCTTCCCGCGGCAAGGCTGACCCCGCTGGCGGCGTTGGCCGCTGGCTCGTTGGCGGGTCTGCTCGTGAACTATACGCTCGCCAGCCGTGTCGTCTTTATCCCCTCGAGCGTTCGGTGAGATGAGCCTGAAGCACTGGTTCGACCAACAGTCCTGGAAAGCAAGAGCCTGCTGGCTATTGCCCCTGCTCGCGGGCCTCCTGGCACTCGCCAAGGGTCAGGACGGCAACTGGGACCTGCGCAATTACCACCTCTACAATCCTTGGGCGTGGCTGAACGACCGATTGACGACCGACTTGGCGCCTGCCGGTTTGCAGAGCTACTTCAATCCTCTGGTCGATGTGCCGTATTTCCTCATGATCCAGTGGCTGCCCGGCCCGTTGGTTGGCTTTCTGCTGGGGACGCTGCATGGGCTCGTCGCTATCCCGCTTTTCTACGCCTGCCGGCTATGCCTGGACGCGGAGTCCGACATCGACCGAAAGGCGTTCTGGTTGACGGTGGCAGGTCTACTCGGCATCGCCACCCTCGCGGGCGTGGGCAACACCATGGGGGATCATCTGACCGCGCTGCCGGTGATGGCGGCCGCCGTGATCCTGCTCAAGTACCACCCCGTGGGGCCTGAGCGAAGCCTGACGGCCCTCCTTATGGGGGGTGGTTTGCTCGGGCTGGCCGTTGCCCTGAAGCTGACCAATGCCATCTACGTAGTGGGCGCTTGTGGAGCCCTGCTCGCGGCTTTCTCGTCACGCCTTCCCGAGCGACTCTTGGCGGCTACCACTGTTGGACTTGCATCCATTGCGGTCTTTGCCCTGGTCGCCGGCCCCTGGCACTGGCAGCTGTGGCAAGAGCTCGGCAACCCGCTGTTTCCACAGTTCAATGCCTGGTTCCAGAGCCCGCTGGCGCCCGAGACGATGGTGGCCGACCAACGGTGGCAGCCGGATACCTGGCTTGAGACCTCGATCTGGCCCCTGCTGATTGCCGCGGATCCTTCGCGGGCGGGAGACAAGCCGCTCCCGCAGATCGTATTCGCGGTGCTGTTCATCCTCTTTCTGCTCTGGCCGATTGCGCGGGCCATTGCCGGCCCGGCGGAGCGGCGGACGCCTGCCGTTTCGTCGCAGCAGGTGTTCCTGTTGACGTTCATCGGCGTCGCCTTTGTGCTCTGGACGCTGTTGTTCGGCGTGTATCGTTACCTGGTGCCGCTGGAGCTGGTTGCCCCGCTCGCCATCTGGATTCTCACACCGAGAGTCTGGCCGCGCCCCGGCGCACAGCGACTCCGATTCTGGCTTGTCGTGGTCGTCACCGCCTTTGCCGTGGTGAACTTCACGACCTGGGGTACTCGGCCTTGGGCCGTGACAACGGTACAGGTCGAGTCTCCGGCGCTCGAAGCCCCTTCGGAAACCGCTTTCATTCTCCCGGCCGGTGAGCCGATTAGCTGGATGCTGCCCTGGCTACCTCCGGAGAGCACTTACGTCTCTCTTGGGCGGATGCCGGAAACCAAGGCCTATGTCGCTAGAGCCCGGCGCATTCTCGCGCGTCACGATTCGATTCAGGTGCTCGTATACACACACCAACGGCAAGGCGCCCGCCGAGTGGAGCGTCTCAACGAGAGGCTTTCGCGCTGGGGCATTGAGCGCGCCGATGCGTTGTGCAATCTGCTGGCCTATGCCGTCGAATTCAGTGGGTCAGTCGAGATCAACGACGCCCCGGATCGGTCTGCTAAGCAGTGTCGACTCAACTACGTCAAATACACGCCGGCGGACTTGGCTCGAATGAACGCGACCACGCTGCAGCGCGTCACCGAAGAGTTGGCAGGCTACGGTCTCAAGGTCGACCGTTCGGCATGCCGAGCCTACGAGGCCCGCCTCGGCGGCGAAGCGGAACCCTATCGGCTGTGTCCTGTCTCGTTTGCGCGTTGACTGGCCACTATAGCCACCACGCCACGGCGAACCAGACCACCATCACCGCGCCGATTCCGGCGCCGACCACCGTTCCGACCATCACGCCGATACTGGCGCCGACGCCGGCTCGCAGCGAGTCGTCCAGGTTGGCCTTGCCGGCCATGTGGCCGAGCACGGCGCCCACGAAGGGGCCGAGCAGGATACCGATGATCCCGAAAAACAGGCCGACCAGCAGACCCAGGGTCGCGCCCAGGATGGCGTAGCGCCCCGCGCCGAAGCGCCGTGCCCCTTCGGCCGTAGCGATGAAATCCATCAGGAGGGCAAGTACGGTCAGCACGGTCAGCCACAGCAGCGTCCACCAGCCCACGCGCTCGAAACCGTCCAGCCAGGCCATCAGCACCAGCCCCAGCAGGATCACCGGCACACCCGGCAGGATGGGAAGAATCGTCCCCGCCAGGCCAACCAGAACCAGCAGGAAGGCCAGTCCCCAGACGGGCCAGATCAGCAGCTCCCAACCAAGCCATTCCATACTACATCAGCCTTTGCTTCAAACCGCACATATGATAGAGGCAGCTGCACATCGTGTCACAGGTCTTGTTTGCCCGGACACCTCGCGGCTGCACAATCCAAAGTCCGACCGGGTTTGGCTTCGAATCGCTATTTTCCCGATCTCGAGGGGCAAGGCGAAGGTCTGGGTCTCCAGCGGCGCTTGAAAGAGCGCGTTCGCTCATGGCCTGAAGCATCGAGGCGTTCCATGGATACTCCCGTCGAAGAGAAACGAGAGAAACGAGGACATCCAGGTTCCTTTAGCTGCGTTAAGCCTGGCCGGCGATCTTCCGGACCACAAAAATGAATCTGGATTTAGTGTTTCGGCTAAGGTAATTGGCTGATCAGAAAGGGGCATCGCCCAACTGAAGCCGAATCCGGCCACGGGCTAACGCCCGGCTGGTTCCGGATAACGGAAAGCAGGCTTTAGGGCAGGGCTACCAGGGTACAGGCTGTTCCCGCAGTTTCTTGAGCGCAAACTCCCTGGATACGCCCTTCATCCAGCGCTGACCCAGATCAGCGGCCTTGAGCATGAGCGCTTCGGCCGATCCGATCGCTCGGTAGTAGGCGCTTTCGGTCCCCTGGACCCGACGTAGCCACTCCCGAGGGTGATTGGCGACACACCAGAGTCCTTCGGGTGGCGCCTCTTGGGAAGCGGACAGCTTGCCGCGCTTGTCCGGATGCGCCTGAAGCCCCGTCCAGCGGACCAGGTCGATGTAGCTGGATTCCGTCAGCTCGGAGAGCGTATCGACATCGAGCCCGGCGACGGGCCTGAGAACCTGCTTCTGCGGCTTCCGGCCAAGCGCGTTGCGGAGGCTCGAGGGCGTAGACTCAAGACGGTTTCGAACCGAAGTGTACTCTGAGCCACGCAGGGTGTCGCAGATGCCGGCACGGACCGGATTGAGATCCACATAAGCCATGCAAGACAAAACAGCTTGCTCGTCCAGCAGCGCCTGGCACTTGAACCGTCCCTCCCAGAAGCGTCCCGTACAGCCGTCCTCGCGGTTGGCCATGCGGGCGA
>JAZBPT010000155.1:0-3610 GCA_036351755.1 Wenzhouxiangella sp.
ATCCGCTTCACCACCTCGCATCCGGTGGAATTCTCCGACAGCCTGATCGAGGCTTTCGGCGACGTGCCCAAGCTCGCCAACTATCTGCACCTGCCGGTCCAGGCCGGTTCGGATCGGGTCCTGTCGCTGATGAAGCGCGGCCACACCATCCTCGAGTACAAGCAGAAGATGCGCCGCCTGCGCGAGGTGCGCCCCGACATCGCGCTGAGCTCGGATTTCATCGTCGGCTTTCCCGGCGAGACCGAGCGCGATTTCCAGCAGACGCTAGACCTGGTCCGTGATCTCGAGTTCGACCAGAGCTTCAGCTTCATCTATTCGGCCCGGCCGGGTACGCCGGCGTCTTCCTTCCCCGACAACGTGTCTCTGGAAGAGAAGAAGGCCCGGCTAAAGCGCCTGCAGGACCAGCTCAACCGCCAGGCCCGGGCGTATTCCGAAGCCATGGTCGGCTCGCGCCAGCGCGTCGTCGTCGAGGGCGCCAGCCGCAAGCAGGCCAACGAACTGGCCGGCCGCACCGAGAACAATCGGGTGGTCAACTTCCCCGGCCCGCCGGAACTGGTCGGCCGCATGGTCGACGTCGTCGTCACCGAGGCCCTGGCCAACTCCTTGCGCGGGCGCCTCGACAGTACCCAGGAAGCAGTAGCCTAGATGTCCGCCGCTCCCGAAACGGCCGTCACGCTCGAACTCGAGCCGGTCGACAACGAACGCCTGGCCAACCTCTGCGGTCACCTCGACGAGCACATCAGCCTCATCGAAAAGCGCCTGGGTGTGGCGATCGCCGCGCGCGGCAACCTCTTCAACATCGAGGGCGAACCCGACGCCGTGCGTGCGGCCCGGCGCGTGCTGCGGCAGCTCTATCGCCAGTCGGAGGGCGAGATCCTGAGTCCCGCCACGATCAACCTGCAGCTGCAGCAGTCCGGACTCGACGAGCCGGAAAACGACGAGGAAGTCGAAGTCGGCATCCGCACGCGCCGCGGTATGATTCGGGGGCGCGGCCCCAACCAGAAGCGCTATCTCAAGCGCATCGCCGACTGCGACGTCAGTTTCGGCGTCGGCCCCGCGGGTACCGGAAAGACCTTCCTGGCCGTGGCCTGCGCGGTCGACGCCCTGGAATCGGATCGCGTCCAGCGCATCGTGCTGGTGCGGCCGGCCGTCGAAGCCGGCGAGCGGCTCGGGTTCCTGCCCGGCGACCTGGCCCAGAAGGTCGATCCTTACCTTCGCCCCCTGCACGATGCGCTCTACGAGATGCTGGGCTTCGAAAAGGCCGCCCGTCTGACCGAGCGCAACGTGATCGAGGTCGCGCCGCTGGCCTACATGCGCGGGCGCACGCTCAACGATGCCTTCGTGATTCTCGACGAGGCACAGAACACGACCTCCGAGCAGATGAAGATGTTCCTCACGCGCATCGGGTTCGGGTCGAAGGCGGTTATCACCGGGGATCTCACGCAGATCGATCTGCCGCCGAAGGTGAATTCCGGACTGCGCCAGGCCATCGGCCTGCTCAAGGAAGTCGAGGGCGTGAGCACGACCTTTTTCGACGCCCGGGACGTGGTGCGACATCCCATCGTGCGTCGGATCGTCGAGGCTTACGAGGCGGCCGATGATCGAAACGACTGAGGCGCTTGGGGCCGAGGTGGCCATCCAGCGCGAGACCGACAGCGAGGCGCTGCCCGACGACGAGGACATACGCCGTTTCGCCGCGCCGGCCCTCGTCGGGCTCGAGGCCCCGGTGGTCAGCCTGCGCATCGTCGACGAGGCGGAGGGACGCGAGCTCAATCGGCGCTGGCGTGACCGCGACTACGCCACCAATGTCCTGAGTTTCCCAGCCGACCTTCCTGAGGGTACCGGCATCAACCTGCTCGGTGACATCGTCATCTGCGCACCGGTGGTCGAACGCGAAGCCGGCGAACAGGGAAAGACCGTCGAGGCGCATATCGCGCACCTGCTGATCCACGGCATCTTGCATCTGCGTGGCTTCGACCATATGTCTGCCGAACAAGCCGAAGCCATGGAGTCGAGGGAGGTGCGTCTCCTGGCCGATCTTGGTTTCCCCGACCCGTATGCGAGCGATTTGCGTCAAGAATGAACGTCAGCTTCCTCGAACCACCTTCCAAACACCCGATACCCGCTGTCGTCACGCGCGCCCGGCCGGTATCCTTTCCGATATGAACGAAGAAACAAGCGACAGTTCGAACGGCAGTAGCAGCGCCAGCTCGCGAGGCTGGCTGGAAAGAATCGGGCGCGCCTTCGGCAGCGAACCCCGCAACCGCGAAGACCTCGTCGAACTCCTGCGCGACGTCAGCGAACAGGGCCTGATCGAGCCCGACACCCTGGCCATGCTCGAGGGCGCCCTGGAGGTGGACGAGTTGCAGGTCCGCGACGTGATGATCCCGCGTTCCCACATGGTCGTGATTCCCGACGGCACGCCGCTGGACGAGATCCTGCCGATCATCATCGAATCGGGTCATTCTCGTTTCCCGGTCGTTGGCGAGCACCGCGACGAAATCAAGGGCATCCTGCTGGCCAAGGACCTGCTCAAGATGGTGGCCAACGGCAACGGCATCGATATCGACGAACTGGTGCGCGCGCCGGTCATCATTCCCGAGTCCAAGCGCCTGAACGTGTTGCTCAGGGAATTCCGGGTCAGCAAGAACCACATGGCCATCGTGGTCGACGAGTACGGCGGCGTCTCCGGCCTGATTACCATCGAGGACGTGCTCGAGGAAATCGTCGGCGACATCGACGACGAGCACGATGCCGATGCGGTGCAGGACATCCAGCGGATCGAGGAAGGCAAGTATCTCGTCCAGGCACTGACCGCCATCGACGACTTCAACGAGTCCTTCGAGACCGATTTCAGCGACGACGAGTACGACACCATCGGCGGGCTGGTCGTGGCCGAGTTCGGACGCCTGCCGGAGTCCGGGGAATCGGTCGAGATCGGCGGCTGGAATTTCGTGGTGACCAGCGCGGACGACCGCCGCCTGCACGCCATGGAGGTCTTCCAGGCCTGACCACTGCCATTGGGCAATTGGGGTAAAGTGTGCCCCCCCGAATCCCGGAGCGCACGATCCGTGACCGCCAGGCCCCTGTCCCGCTTTCTTCGCCGCCTTTTGCTCGCGCTGTTCCTGTGCCAGGGCCTGGTCGCTTCGGTGCAGGCCCAGGAAGCCTGGCTGGTGACCTACGGCCCGGGCCAGGAAGTCTGGGAGCGCTTCGGTCACAACGCGATCTGGCTGCGCGACGCCGAACTCGGACTCGATCACGTCTACAGCTTCGGCTACTTCGAGATGGATCGCCCGGGCTTCTACACCGATTTCGCGCGCGGCATCATGAAGTACTTCGGCTCGGTCGCCACGGCCGAGGAAGAATTCGCCTTCTACCGCATGCGCGATCGCTCGATCCGAATCCAGGAGCTCAACCTCGGTGTCGGGCAGATCCGGCAGATGCACGGGCTCCTGCACGAGAACGTATTCCCGATTCCCCAGTACTACGACTACGACTATTTCTTCAATAACTGCTCGACCTGGCTGCGCGACCTGATCGATCGGGTGGTGGAAGGGAAGATGCGCGAGCAGCTGGAGCGGCAGCCCGCCAGGCTGAACTTCCGCGATCA
>JAZBPT010000156.1:0-2196 GCA_036351755.1 Wenzhouxiangella sp.
TCACTTTTCACTCCACTTTTGCACTTGCAATAGAAAACACCCCGGAACAGCTCGGGAGCTGCCGGGGTGTCGATCTCAATCGGAATCGATCCGCTCTTAGCGGCGCAGGCCAAGGCGTTCGATCAGGTCGCGATAGCGCTGGATGTCCTTCTTCTTGACGTAATCCAGCAGCGAGCGACGCTGATTGACCAGCTTGAGCAGGCCTCGACGGGAGTGATGATCTTTCTTGTGGTCCGCAAAATGGCCGGTCAGTTCCTGGATGCGCGCGGTCAGCAGCGCGACCTGGACTTCCGGGGAACCCGTATCACCCTCGGAGAGCTGGTATTCCTTGACAACTTCGCTTTTCTGTTCAGCGGTCAGAGTCATCTTTCAAAATCTCCAAAAATCAACAATTTGGGCGACCGGGCTTTTCCAAAAAACCCTCTGGAAACGTTCCCAGACCGGGCTTTGTGCAAAAGCCCCAGTCGCCGTATTTCACTAAGCGGGGCATTATAACCGCCTGAATCCGGCCGGGGCAACACGTAATTGGGTGGGGGAAGGTTTCAGGGTTCGAGGCTCGCACGGGGCGCTGGGGTGCCAACCGCCCGACCGCCCGACCGCCCGACCGCCCAACGAACCAACGAACCAACGAACCAACGAACCAACAAGCTACAATGAAGCGCTTTGACCGACTGGAACACGCATGCCCCGCCTGGACAGCCACGTCAATCGCAAGGACGCCGACTTCGTCGCCCGCGACGAACACCACCGGCAATTGGCCGCCGACCTGCGCGAAAAGCTGGAGAAGACCGCCCTGGGCGGCTCCGAGAAGGCGCGCGAGAAGCACGAGGGCCGCGGCAAGCTCCTGCCGCGCGAGCGCGTGCGCACTCTGCTCGATCCCGGCAGCCCCTTCCTGGAAGTCGCCCCGCTGGCGGCGAACGGCATGTACGACGATGCCGCGCCGGGCGCCGGCGCCATCGCCGGTATCGGGCGGGTCAACGGCGTCGAGTGCATGGTCGTGGCCAACGACGCCACGGTGAAGGGCGGCACCTACTACCCGATCACGGTCAAGAAACATCTCCGCGCGCAGGAAATCGCGCTGGAGAACAACCTGCCCTGCCTCTACCTGGTCGATTCCGGCGGCGCCTTCCTGCCGCTGCAGGACGAGGTCTTTCCCGACCGCGACCATTTCGGGCGCATTTTCTACAACCAGGCGCGGCTGTCGGCGAAGAACATCCCGCAGATCGCGGTGGTGATGGGCTCGTGCACGGCCGGTGGCGCCTACGTGCCGGCAATGTGCGACGAAGCGATCATCGTGAAGGAACAGGGCACGATCTTCCTCGGCGGCCCGCCGCTGGTGAAGGCCGCCACGGGCGAGGAAGTCGACGCCGAAACGCTGGGCGGCGCAGACGTGCACACCCGGCTGTCGGGTGTGGCCGACCATTTCGCGGAGAACGATACCCACGCCCTGGCCATCGCCCGCGATCTCGTCGGCAACCTCAACCGGCCCGCGCCGGCGTTCTCGCCCAACGAGCAGCCGTCCGAGCCCGCCTACCCGGCCGAGGACATCTACGGCATCCTGCCCGACGACACGCGCTACCCATTCGAGGTGCGCGAGATCATCGCGCGCATCGTCGACGGCTCGGAATTCGAGGAATTCAAGGCGCGTTTCGGCACCACCCTGGTGTGCGGCTTCGCCCGCATCCACGGCTACACCGTCGGTATCGTCGCCAACAACGGCATCCTGTTCTCCGAGTCGGCGCAGAAGGGCGCGCACTTCATCCAGCTGTGCAACCAGCGCAACATCCCGCTGGTGTTCCTGCAGAACATCACCGGCTTCATGGTCGGCAAGAAGTACGAGCAGTCCGGCATCGCTCGCGACGGGGCCAAGATGGTCACCGCCGTGGCCTGCTCGCACGTGCCCAAGTTCACCGTGGTCATCGGCGGCTCCTTCGGCGCCGGCAATTACGCCATGTGCGGCCGCGCCTACCAGCCGAGATTCCTGTGGATGTGGCCCAACGCCCGCATCTCGGTGATGGGCGGCGAGCAGGCCGCCAGCGTGTTGGCAACCGTCAAGCGCGACTCGCTCGAAGCGCGCGGCGAAGAGTGGCCCGAAGCCGAAGAAGAGAAATTCAAGGCACCGATCCGCGACCAGTACGAACACCAGGGCCACCCGTACTACGCCAGCGCACGCCTGTGGGACGACGGCATCATCGA
>JAZBPT010000157.1:0-3194 GCA_036351755.1 Wenzhouxiangella sp.
GCCCTCGATCAGGCGCGGGTCCTGGTAGGGCTCGCGGCGCACGCCGCGGGTGAGCATGATGCGCAGGTGGGCGCCGTCGACCAGGTCGTTGCCTTCGATCACGGCGTGGACGGCGTCGACCAGGGTCTCGCGATCGGGCATGCCGTTGAGCATCAGCGCCTTGGCGCCTTCTTCCAGGCGCCCCAGGTGGGCGCGGAGAAATGCCGGCTTGCCGCCGACCACGCGCACGCCCTCCCACACGCCGTCGCCGAGCACGAAACCGGAGTCGAAGACCGACACGCTCGCCTCGCTTTCAGGCTTCAGTTCGCCGTTGATCCAGATTTGCATCGCCTGCCGACTCGGCACAATGACATCCCAGTGTACCCCCGCGTCCGCGCGGGATGGCGCTGGCGTGTCGACTGGCCGAAAGTGCATACTGGCATCCATCTATCCCGATCACGGAGGACGGGTCAGTGACTGATACCACGCATACGCACCACGCGATCGACTACATCGAGATTCCCGTGACCGACCTGGCCCGCGCCAAGCGCTTCTACCGCGAGGCCTTCGGCTGGACCTTCAACGACTACGGCGACCAGTACGTGGGCATTCGGCGCGCCGATGATCCTGGTGTCGAGGCCGGCGGGTTTCGACCGGTCGATGCCGTCGAACCGGGCGGCGTGCTGGTCATCCTCTATTCGGAGGACCTTGAGGAAAGCGTGGCGAAAGTCCGCGCCGCCGGCGGCGAGATCACCGCCGAGCCCTTCGAGTTTCCCGGCGGGCGGCGCTTTCATTTCCGTGATCCCGACGGTCACGAGCTGGCGGTCTGGTCGAGCGAATGATCGATCGCTCGCTTCGCCGCCGATCGAGGGTGCTGCTGGCGATCGCGGTGGCCCTGGTCTTGGGCGGGCTGGCGGCGGTGGCGACCTACGTGGTCCACTTCGTCGGCCTGCTCGACCAGGCCGACCAGTCGATGGCGTTCTGGCTGCTGCCCTTGCTGCAGTTCGGGCTGGCGGCGGCCGGCAGCGGTACCGTGCTGGCGGTGCTGTGGTTGCTGCTGGTGAGTACGGATCGGTCGGGCCGCGACGGGGAAAGCTGATAGGGTCGTGTCGAGCCAATTCCTCACTGAGGTGGTGTCATGCCCAAGAGACTGCCGTCCATCGTCCGGTCCCTGTCCATTGCCGCGGGGCTCCTCTTGACTGCGTTCGCCGCCCTGGCGCAACAGGGCGTTTCCTGGTCGCAGATCACGGAGTTGCCGCAGCCGCCGGCGGGGGAAGTGATTGCCTACGGCGATGCGCCTTCGCAGTTCGGTGAGTTGCGGCTGCCCGAGGGCGAGGGGCCGTTCCCGGTCGCCGTGCTCATCCACGGCGGCTGCTGGCAGTTCCAGTACGGCGTCGACCACATCGCGCCGCTGGCCGCCGACCTCAACGGACACGGCATCGCGACCTGGGCGATCGAGTATCGCCGCCTGGGCGAGCCCGGCGGCGGCTGGCCCGGCACCTTCGACGACGTGGTTGCCGGGTTGGCGCAGCTCGAAACCATCGCGGGGAACTACCCCATCGATGCCGGGCGGATGGTGCTGGTCGGGCATTCCGCCGGCGGGCATCTGGCGCTCTGGCTGGCCAGCCGCGAACGCATCGTCACCGACCACCGCTGGCAGGACGGTGTTCCCGACGGCCTGCGGGGCGTCGTCGGCCTGGCGGCGATCACCGACCTGGCCGAATACGCGGCCGGGGCGGGCGACTGCAACGCCGCCGTGCCGATGCTGCTCGGCGACGACGGCTCGCGCTACGCCGACCGGCTGGCCCTGGCCAGCCCGGACCGCCTGATGCCGCCGGCCGTTCCCGTCCATCTCGTTCACGGCCGCGAGGACCGGATCGTGCCGCTGTCGCAGACGGTGGTCTACGTCAACAACGTCAACCGCGCCGGCGTCAGCGCCCGGGAAACCCTGGTGGCAGGGGCGGGGCATTTCGATCCCATCGCGCCCTTCACCGGGGCCTGGGCGAAAGCGCGCTCGGTGATACTGGAGTTGCTCGAAGAAGCGGGGGCGGATCAGGAGGCGAATCAGTGAGCGAGGGGCTGATCGAGACGGTCGCCGCCGTGATTGCCGATCCCGAAGGGCGTGTGCTGCTGGTGCGCAAGCGTGGCTCGGACACCTTCATCCAGCCCGGCGGAAAGCGTGAGCCCGGCGAGGACTCCCTGAAGACTCTCGAGCGCGAGTTGCGCGAGGAAATCGGCGTGCGGCTCGTGCCCGGGTCGGCCTCTCGCCTGGGCGAGTTCGAGGAGCGGGCCGTGCACGAGCCCGGCATGCGCGTGTGTGCCGAGGCCTTCGTCGTGCGGGTCGAAGGCCGGCCCGCGGCGGCCGCGGAGATCGCCGAGCTGGTCTGGATCGATCCGCGCGATCCCGGTGAGGTGAACGTCGCGCCGCTGAGCCGCCTTCATATTCTGCCGGCTTTCCTGGCCACTTCGGAGGATGCTGCATGACCCGCCGAATGAGGGGATGAGGTCATCGATCGCCTGGAACTGAAGATTCCGCCCGTTCTCGTCGTGATGTTATTCGCCGCGGCGATGTGGGGTATCGCCCGAACGACCATCGGCGTCGACCCGGCGCCCTGGCTGCGCATCGGGCTGGCCGCGCTGCTGCTGATCACGGGCGCCTGGCTGGCAGTGGCCGGGGTGATGGAATTCCGGCGCGCGAGCACCACGGTCAATCCCATGGCGCCGGGCGATTCCAGTACGGTGGTCCACACCGGGGTCTATCGTTACACCCGCAACCCGATGTACCTCGGGTTCCTGTTCGTGCTGCTCGCCTGGGCGGTCTGGCTGGCCGCGCCCTGGGCTCTTTTGGGGCCGGTGGTCTTCGCGGCCTGGATGACCCGCTTCCAGATCGTGCCAGAGGAATGCGCGCTGCTCGAACGATTCGGCGACGACTACCGGGCGTATCGTGAGCGCGTGCGGCGTTGGGTCTAGGTTCCATTGATCGAAGAGGGAGAAAGCAATCCATGAAGAAAGGCATCCTGCTCGCCACTGTTCTGACGTTTGTTCTGGTCGCCTGCGGCGGTGGGGGACAGACCGGCCGCATCTACGAGAGCGAAGGTGAAGCCGCCGGGGACGAGACCACGAAGATTCGCTTCGTCGACGTGGTCGAGAATCAGTCCGACCGCCTGGTCGTCGAGTTCGGCTATACCTATCGCGACGAAGTGCCGGCCGACGAA
>JAZBPT010000158.1:0-6706 GCA_036351755.1 Wenzhouxiangella sp.
CGCCGCCGACGAACTCGGCCCGGGTCGCTTTTCCTGGGAAGAGCGCCCCGAAGCCGGCGAAATCCAGAATCGCTTCGCCGCGGTCGTGCACTTGCTGTCGCTCAAGCACAACCGGCGGCTCCGAATCCGTTGCTATGCGCCGGACAACGAATTTCCCGTCCTGCCCTCGCTGATCGAGGTGTGGAACTCGGTCAATTGGTACGAGCGCGAGGCTTTCGATCTCTACGGCATCGTCTTCGAGGGGCACCCCGACCTGCGCCGGATCATGACCGACTACGGATTCATCGGTCATCCCTTCCGCAAGGATTTCCCGCTGATCGGTAACGTCACCGTTCGCTACGACGAGGACAAGGGTCGCGTGGTCTACGAGCCGGTCGAGATCGAACCGCGCGTGACGGTCGCACGCGTCGTGCGCCGTGACAGTCGCTACGTCGACGAAAAGCTGGAAGGAACCGGCTCATGAGCGAGATTCGCAATTTCACGATGAACTTCGGGCCGCAGCACCCCGCCGCCCATGGCGTGCTGCGACTCATCCTCGAACTCGACGGCGAAACCGTGGTGCGTGCCGACCCGCACGTGGGCCTGCTGCACCGCGCCACCGAAAAACTCGCCGAGTCCAAGCCGTTCAACCACTCGATCGGCTACATGGACCGGCTCGACTATGTCTCGATGATGTGCAACGAGCACGCCTACGTGATGGCCATCGAGAAGCTCCTCAACATCGAGCCGCCGGAGCGGGCGCTGTGGATCCGCACCATGTTCGACGAGATCACGCGCATCCTGAACCATCTCATGTGGATCGGTTCGAACGCGCTCGATCTCGGCGCGATGGCGGTGTTCCTCTATGCCTTCCGCGAGCGCGAAAACCTGATGGACGTCTACGAGGCGGTCTCGGGAACGCGCATGCACGCCACCTACTACCGCCCCGGCGGGGTCTACCGCGACCTGCCCGAGGAGATGCCCAAGGTGGCCGAGACGCGCTGGCGCAAGGGCAAGGAACTCGAGCGCATCAATGCCTGGCGGCAGGGCTCGATGCTCGATTTCATCGAGGCGTTCACCGACGATTTCTTCACCCGGGTCGACGACTACGAAACGCTGCTCACCGACAATCGCATCTGGAAGCAGCGCACCGTCGGCATCGGCGCCATGAGCCCCGACCGGGCGCTGCAGATGGGCTTTACCGGGCCCATGCTGCGCGGCAGCGGCGTTGAGTGGGACCTGCGCAAGAAGCAGCCCTACGCCAAGTACCGCGAGGTCGACTTCGATATTCCGGTGGGCAGCAACGGCGACTGCTACGACCGCTACCTGGTTCGCGTCGAGGAGATGCGTCAGTCGGCGAAGATCATCAAGCAGTGCATCGCCTGGCTGCGCGAGAACCCGGGCCCGGTGATCGTGCGCAATTTCAAGGTCGCCCCGCCCAAGCGCGAAGAAATGAAAGACGACATGGAAGCGCTCATTCATCACTTCAAGCTGTTCACCGAGGGCTACTGCGTGCCCGAGGGCGAGACCTACGCTTCGGTCGAGGCGCCCAAGGGCGAGTTCGGCTGTTACCTGATTTCCGACGGCGCCAACAAGCCCTTCCGTGTGCACCTGCGTGCGCCCGGTTATGCGCATCTGGCGTCGATGAACGAAATGGCCAAGGGTCACATGCTGGCCGACATCGCGGCGCTGATCGCGACGCAAGACATCGTGTTTGGAGAGATCGACCGATGACCGACAAAGCCACCGTCAGTGCCGTCGCCGGCAAGGCCGAGCTGCTCAGCGAGGAAACCCGTCGCGAGATCGACCACTGGCGCGCCAAGTTCCCCGAAGGCATCGAGGGCCGCCGTTCGGCCATCATCCAGGCGCTCGTCGCCGCCCAGCACCAGAACGGCGGCTGGGTGAGCGTCGATCTCATGGACGGCGTGGCCGACTATCTCGAAGTGCCGCCGGTGTGGGTCTACGAAGTCGCGACCTTTTATTCGATGATCGAAACCGAGCCGGTCGGTCGCCACTCGATTTCGATCTGCACCAACATCTCGTGCATGCTCTGCGGTTCGGACAAGATCGTCGAGCACGTGGAGAAGAAGCTGGGCACCCGCATCGGCGAGACCACGTCCGACGGTCGCATCTTCCTCAAGCGCGAGGAAGAGTGCCTGGCCGCCTGCGTCGGCGCCCCGATGATGATCGTCGACGGTCACTACCACGAGAATCTCACGCCAGAGAAGGTCGACGAGATTCTGGATGGGTTGGAGTAGCGGCGTCGGTGGCGCTTGAGGAAATGTGCAGTGAGTATCACGCAGAGACACAGAGGAGCAGAGTTCGCAGAGAGAAAATCTGCGTGTTTCAATTCGGGTTTTCTCTGCGCACTCTGTTTCTCGGCGGCTCTGCGTGAGTCAAGGAATTGCAGGCACTGATTATGGCTGAGCACAACATCTGTTTCACGCACCTCGACGAGGACGACTGCTGGACGCTGGAGGCTTATCGCAAGCACGGCGGCTGGCAGGCCTGGGAAAAGATCCTCAAGGACAAGACGCCGCAGGAAGACGTCATCGAGACGGTCAAGAAATCGGCCCTGCGCGGCCGCGGCGGCGCCGGCTTTCCCACCGGTTTGAAGTGGTCGTTCATGCCGCGCTCCGCGCCGGGGCAGAAGTACCTGGTCTGCAACTCCGACGAGTCCGAGCCGGGCACCTGCCACGACCGCGACATCCTGCGCTACAACCCGCATGCGCTGCTCGAGGGCATGGCCATCGCGGCGTACTCGATGGGTGCGACGGTGGCCTACAACTACCTGCGCGGCGAGTTTCACCATGAGCCCTTCGAGCGCGTCGAAGCGGCCCTCAAGGAAGCCTATGAAGCCGGCTACCTGGGTCGTGACATCCAGGGTTCGGGCATCGACATGGACATCCACAACCTGCTCGGTGCCGGCGCCTACATCTGCGGCGAAGAGACCGCCCTGATGGAGTCGGTCGAGGGCAAGAAGGGCCAGCCGCGTTTCAAGCCGCCGTTTCCGGCCAACTTCGGTGTCTACGGTCGGCCGACGACGATCAACAACACCGAAACGCTCGCCTCGGTGCCGGCCATCATGCGCAACGGCGGCGAGTGGTTCCTGGATCTCGGCAAGCCCAACAACGGCGGTTCCAAGATCTTCTCGGTGTCCGGCCACGTCAACAAGCCGGGCAATTACGAAGTGCCGCTGGGCACGCCGTTTTCGGAGTTGCTGGAGATGGCCGGCGGTATGCGCAACGGTCACAAGATCAAGGGCGTGATTCCGGGCGGGTCCTCCATGCCCGTGCTGCCCGGCGACGTGATGATGGACCTCACGATGGACTACGACGCCATCCAGAAGGCCGGTTCGGGCCTGGGGTCGGGTGCGGTGATCGTCATGGACGAAACCACCGACATGGTCGCGGCCTGCAAGCGCATCGCGCGCTTCTATTACGCCGAGTCCTGCGGGCAGTGCACGCCGTGCCGGGAAGGCACCGGCTGGATGCACCGCATGCTGCATCGGATCATGGCCGGGCAGGGCAAGATGGAAGACATCGACACCCTGGCCTCCGTGACCACGCAGATCGAGGGCCACACCATCTGTGCCTTCGGCGAGGCCGCGGCCTGGCCGGTACAGGGCTTCCTCAAGCATTTCCGCGAGGAGTTCGAGTACTACGTCGAACACGGCCGCTCGATGGTGGCCGACAAGATCGGTCAAGCGGCGTGATCGAAGCGTCGCGTTCGATCGTCGTCCAATGTACGCGCCGGCAGGCGGCCGGCCACTGAAGCGAAGCGTTATGGCAACAGTCGAGAAACAAGATACCGACACCGTGACCATCGAGGTCGACGGCCAGTCGCTCGAGGCTAAGAAGGGCGAGATGATCATCCAGGTCACCGATCGGGCCGGGATCGACATTCCGCGTTTCTGCTATCACAGCAAGCTGTCGATCGCGGCCAACTGCCGCATGTGCCTGGTGGACGTGGAAAAGGCGCCCAAGCCCCTGCCGGCCTGCGCCACCCCGGTGGCCGACGGCATGAAGGTGTTTACCGAATCGCGCCGGACCGTCGACGCGCAGCGCGGGGTGATGGAGTTCCTGCTCATCAACCACCCGCTCGACTGCCCGATCTGCGACCAGGGCGGCGAATGCGAGCTGCAGGACCTGGCCATGGGTTACGGCCGCTCGGTCTCGCGTTTCACCGAGCGCAAGCGCGTGGTGCGCGACAAGAACGTCGGTCCCCTGATCGAGACCGACATGACGCGCTGCATTCACTGCACGCGCTGCGTGCGCTTCCTCGAAGAGATCGCCGGCACCTGCGAGCTCGGCGGCATGAGCCGCGGCGAGCACATGGAGATCGGCACCTTCGTCGAGCGCAACATCAACTCCGAACTCTCGGGCAACGTGATCGACCTTTGCCCGGTCGGCGCGCTGACCAACAAGCCCTTCCGTCATACCGCGCGGCCCTGGGAAATGCGCGCCCGCAAGTATGTCGGCACGCACGACTGCCTGGGTTCGCACCTGCACTACCACACCCGCGGCCCGAAGATCATGCGCGCCGTCCCGCGCGACAACGAAGCCATCAACGAATGCTGGCTTTCCGACCGTGACCGCTACAGCCATTTCGGCCTGCGCTCCGAGGATCGACTGACGCTCCCGCAGGTCAAGGTGGACGGTCAGTGGCGCGAGGCGAGCTGGTCCCACGCGCTCGACGCGGCGGCCCGTGCGCTCAAGGGCGCCGTCGAAACGCACGGCGGCAGCGAGCTGGGCGTGCTGGTCTCGCCGCGCGCGACGACCGAGGAGCACTACCTGGCCGCGACGATGGCGCGCGCGCTGGGCAGCGAGAACGTCGATCACCGTCTCCGCCTGCTCGATTTCACGCACCCACAGGCCGGCCGCGCGCAGCTCGACGTGCCCACGGCGAAGATCGCCGAGGCCGACGCCATCCTCCTGGTCGGCAGCAATATCCGCCACGAACAGCCGATCCTGGGGCATCGCGTTCGCACGGCCTGGCGCCAGGGCGGCGCGAAGATCGCCGACATCAACAGCGTGGCCTGGGACTTCCACTTCGACCTGGCCGAGCGCATGATCGTGCCGCCACAGGCGATGGTCGACACCTTTGCCCGCGTGGCCAAGGCCGCGGCCGATCTGACCGGCAAGGCCCTGCCCGAAGGCAAGCTGGGCGAATACATCGCCGAGCGCCACCCCGAACACGAAGCGCAGCAGGTGGCCGGCATGCTCAAGGACGCCAACTACGGCGTTCTCCTGCTCGGCGACCAGGCGCTCAATCACCCCGAAGCCGGCTGGCTGCGCAGCCTGGCCGAGTGGCTGGCCGAGGCGCTGGAAGTCGCCCTGGTCGTCCTGCCCGGGCCGGCCAACAGTGCCGGTGCCTGGACGGCGGGCAGCGTGCCCGGCGAGGGCGGGCTGAATGCGCGTGCCATGATCGACAAGGGTCGCCAGGCCTACCTGCTGTGGGACGTCGAGCCGGACTTCGACCTGGCCGATCCCGCAGCCGCTCGCCGTGCGCTCGAAGGCGCAGCCTCCGTGGTGGCGGCCACGACCTTCGACAACGCCGTGCTGCGCGAAACCGCCGACGTCCTGCTGCCGCTCTCGCCGGCACCGGAAGTCGACGGCACCTGGATCAACGCCGACGGCCACCGCGACACGCTCCAGGCCGTCGGGCGCGCGCCGGAGCAATCGCGCGCGGGCTGGAAGATCCTGCGCAAGCTGGGTGAACTGGCCGGCGCGGAAGGCTTCGATTTCGCCACCCTCGACGCCGTGACCCGGCAGGCACTGGACAACGAAACCTCGGAGGCTGCTCACGACGAAGCGGCCGCGCCCTTCGTCGCCGAGGGCGACACGCTGTGGCGCACCGGCGAAGTGCCGATCTACTCCGGCGATAACATCCTCAGACGGGCCCCGGCCCTGCAGCAGACCACGCATGCCGCTGCCACTGTCTGCGCCGTCCATCCGACCACCGCGCGGCGCCACGGCCTGGAAAATGCCGAGCGCGTGCGCGTGCGGCAGGGTGAGGCCAGCGCCGAGCTCGACCTGGTGCTCGACGAGCGCGTCGCGCCCGGCGCGGTCGGCCTGCCCGTGGCGACCTGCCCGGTCTCGTCCCTGGGTGCCGGCGGCGGCGAGATCCACCTGGAGGCGCTGTCATGATGGAACAGCTGCTGACCCTGCTGTGGACCATGGCCAAGATCCTGATGATCATCCTGCCGGTGACCATCGGCGTGGCCTACTACACCTATTTCGAGCGCAAGGTGCTCGGCTACATGCATTCGCGAAGGGGACCGAACCGCATCGGTCCGCTGGGCCTGCTGCAGCCCTTCGCCGACGTGTTCAAGATGCTGTTCAAGGAACTGATCGTTCCGACGAACGCCAGCAAGTTCCTGTTCCTTCTCGCGCCGCTGCTTTCCCTTGGACCGGCGCTGGCGGCTTGGGCGGTCGTGCCCTTCGACGACTGGCTGGTGCTGGCCGACATCGACGCCGGCCTGCTGATGATCCTGGCCCTGACCTCCATGGGCGTCTACGGCATCCTGCTCGGCGGCTGGGCCTCGAACTCCAAGTACGCCCTGCTCGGCGGCCTGCGCGCGGCCGCGCAGACGGTTTCGTATGAAATTGCCATGGGCTTCGCCCTGGTCGGCGTGATCGTGCTGGCCGGCACGCTCAACCTCACCGCCATCGTCGAGGCGCAGTCGGGCAACATCTTCACCTGGTACTGGCTGCCGCTGCTGCCG
>JAZBPT010000159.1:0-9699 GCA_036351755.1 Wenzhouxiangella sp.
CTCACCTACGGAGCAAACAGCCATGAAACGCCTTCTCGTCGTTCTTTTGCTTACCCCCATTCTCATGCTCCCGGGCTGCGCCACCGGCCCCAAGGAGGAAGCCGGCATGGTCATCGGTGGCATTATCGGTGGCGTGCTGGGAAGCCAGGTCGGCAGCGGCCGCGGACGGACGACGGCGACCGTGATCGGTGCCCTGGCGGGCAGTGCCATCGGCGGTTCGATCGGGCGCGAGATGGACGAACTCGACCGGATGAAGATGTCGGCCACCCTCGAAACGACCCGCACGGGTGTCTACACCACCTGGACCAATCCCGACACCGGATACGACTACCGCATGGTGCCGACGCGCACTTACGAGTCGGCCGAGGGGCCCTGCCGCGAATACACCCTGGACGCCGAGATCGGCGGCAAGACCGAACAGGTCTACGGCACGGCATGCCGCCAGCCCGACGGAAGCTGGCGGATCGTCGACTGAGGTCGCGCGTGCGGTAGTTCTGGGGTCAACAGCGGGCTGGCGCGCCGTGTAAGTCTGACGACAACGGAGAGGTGTCATGGGAATCTGCGCAACTTGCGGAAACGAATACGAAGCAACCATCAGCATCGTCAAGGACGGCGAGTCATTTGAGTTCGATTGTTTCGAATGCGCCATCTCGATGCTGGCGCCGGAGTGTGCCAAATGCGGTGTGCGCATCATCGGCCACGGCGTGCAGCACGACGGAGAAATATACTGCTGCGCCAACTGTGCGCATCGGGCCGGTATTGCCGGCCTGGTGGATCACGACTGACTGAGCAGTTCCGGGCGCCCTATTCCCCGGCGGCTTCGTTCAGGGCCGCCGGATCGAGAATCTGGATGTGGCGGTTGTTGACCGACAGCACACCCTGCTCCTGGTAGCGGGTGAAGGTTCTCGACAACGTTTCGGGAGCCAGCCCCAGGAAACGGGCCAGGTCGCGGCGGTTCAACGGCAGCGTCAGATCGACCGGACTCTTCCCCCGCATTTGCTCCTCGCGCGAGAAATCCATCAGGAATTCCGCAAGGCGACGCTCGGCCGGATGACGGTCCATGTACAGAAGGCGGCTGAACCGCTGGATTTCACGGTACATGCCTTCCACGAGACTTTCCGTGCCGTTCGTGCGAAGCGCCACGTGAGGCAGTTCGGCCACTTCGATGCTGCAGATTTCCAGCGCGATCACGCTGGAGAGCGCGGGCTTGCCGATGAGCGCTTCGAAGCCAAGCACGTCGCCCGGGCCGTGCATGCCCAGGATCTGCTCCTCGCCGTCCCGGTGGACGCAATAACTCTTGAGGTGCCCGGTGCGGACAATGAAGGATTCGGTGCCGAATTCACCGGCCTGGAAAAGATGGTCCCCGGCCTGGAGAATCCGTCGCGGGGAGTGACCGATACGGATTCGACCAGGCCAGGCGGCCGATCGTGCCGAGGCGCTTGCTGTGTCCCCCTTCAATCTCTGTAGACCCTGAGTCATTTCCGTTCCCTGCCGGGCCTGGCCCGGATGGAGCCAACAACACTTCAGGCATTCGCTGCCTTTGATTGAAGTTAACGGACAGGGGCAGAACGGCCAATAAGGGAACCCCCTTACGCCGGAAACAGGGACTCCTCAACGGCATGCAGCCACTCGACGGGCGCAAAAGGCTTGGCGAGGATCAGCCGCGCCCCGGCCCTTTCGGCACGCCGGGCCAGGTCACTGTCGGGCCAGGCGGTCAGCACGACGGTGGCGATCTGTTTTCCGGAAGCTTGCAGGGATTCGAGCAACTCCGCCCCGTTCATGCCCGGCATCTGCAGGTCGAGGACCAGGCACTCGGAGTTGCCTTTGGGAGCATGAGGCGCGTTGAGGTATTCGTGGGCGCTGGCGTAGGGCCGGACCAGCCAGCCGCGGGCCTCACCCAGCAGGGACAGGCTGCTCCTGACGGCCTCGTCATCATCCACGACATGGATCACCGGCTGCTCCGTTCCAATATTCATGTTGGCTTCCTGGAAGGTCGGTGCCTCCGGCAGGAAATGGAGTTCGATTGAAGCATGAAGCCGAAAGTGTACCGGTGACGAGCGTCAAGAAATCTTCACGTCTGCGAAATAGTGCTAGTCCGAGGCCAGTTTGTCGAACGCCGGTTTCATGCGCGCCAGGTCGGCCGCTCTCCTGAGGCCCAGCTTCTTCATCGCCCGACCGCGGTGGATTTCGACGGTGCGCTCGCTGATGCCCAGCTCCAGACCGATCACCTTGTTCGTCAGGCCCGAGGCCGCCTGCTGGGCCACCTCGAACTCCCTTGGCGTCAAGCGCGAGAGCAAGGACTTCTCGGCCTCGGAGGATTCCCGCTCGGCGATCCTGCGCTTGTGCTCGCCGACGCACTGTTCGACACGATCGATCAGGGTCGCCGCGTTCAGCTGGTTCTTCTGCAGGAAGTCCACCGCGCCGCTCTTGAGCGCCTTGACCGCCGCCGGCACATCGCCGTGACCGGTCAGGAACACGATCGGCACGTTCCAGCCGGACTCATGGAGGCTTTCCTGCACTTCGATACCGTTCAGCCCGGGCATGTTGAGATCCAGGAGCACGCAGGCGGGCCCGTCGGGGGGACCGTGGCGGAGCAGTTCCTCGCCGTTCTGGTGGCGGCGGGTGCGGAAGCCGGCGGTCTCGAGCAGAAGCTGCAGCGACTCCTGCACCGGATCATCGTCGTCGACGATCACGATCGTGCCTCTTGGGCCGTCACTGTCATTCATTGCCGGCATCCTCGAGTGGCAAGGTGAAACTGAACAGGGCACCGCCCTGCGAGTGGTTCTTCGCCTGGATCGAACCGCCGTGACGGTCGATGATGGACCGACAGATGGCCAGGCCCTGTCCCAGGCCTTCGGGCTTCGTGGTGTAGAAGGGACTGAACAACTTCGGCATTCCGGTTTCGGTCAGGCCCGGGCCGGAATCCGATACCTCGAAACGAAGCTCTTCCTTCTCCGGCACCGTCAGGCAGCGGATGCGAATCCGCCTCTCGCCATCGAAATCCTTCAGAACGTCGATGGCATTGCGAACCAGGTTGAACAGTACCTGCTCGATCTGAACCCGGTTGACCCCTATCGGAGGAGCCTCCGGATCCATCATGGTCTCGACCTCCACCCCGGATGCGACGAGTTCGGAGTCGAGCAACAGGAGGACGTGCTCGACGAGCTCCTCCGGGTCGACCTCGATCCGCACATCGTCCTGCTCCCGGCGAAGGAAATTTCTCAACTGCTCGATGATCTGCCGCGCTCGCTGCCCCTGCGCGGCGATCTTCTCCAGGGCCGGTCGGAGCGAATCCACCTCACCCGGGTGATTTTCCAGCAGCATCAGGCACGCCTCGGCGCTGGCCGAAATCGCCGTCAAGGGTTGGCTGATCTCGTGGGCGAGGCCGGTGGCAAGTTCGCTCGTTGCCGCCAGGCGGGTGGCATGCGAAAGTTCCAGCAGGTGGGTCTGTGCTTCGCGACGGGCCTTGTCTCGCTCGTCGTTCAGTTCTTCCTGGAGTCGGTGCTGTTCGGTCAGATCAACCGCAACAATGTAGAAGCCGTCCACGCCAGAAACTTCGTCAAGAGCGGGAATATAGGTGCCGTGAATGAAGCGGGCCGGTCCGTAAAGGTAGGGAACTTCTCCATGGTACGCGGAACGATGACCGTCCACGGCCTCGCGGAAATGCGGCGCCAACACTTCGAAGGCGCGCTCGCCGATCACGCTGGCAACGTGTTTACCGACGACGCTGGTCGGATCCAGTCCGAACCACTGCCGGTATCCGTCATTGGCGAAGCGGATATGAAAATCCGGGCCGACGTGCGCAATCAGGATGGGCAGCGCATCGAGCACCGAGTGGCGCTCGTGTTCCCAGCGCAGCCGGGTTCTCAGCGCGCGTTCCTGCTCGGTGATGTCGATACCGGTACCCACCACGCCGACGTGATTGCCGTGTTGATCGAGCAGGGCCGCATTACGCCACTGGATCAACCGCTTCTTCCCGTCACGAGTCAACCAGTGATTGATGTAGAGATTCAGTCCCTCCCCGTGGGTGAGGCGTTGGTGCACATCCTTGACCGCCGGCACTTCGTCCGGCGGGATGAGCAAGGGCCAGATCTCCCGTCCAAGTACTTCATCGGAAGAATAACCGGTCAATTCCTCACTGGCCCGATTGAACAGGGTCAGTCGTCCCCTGCTGTCGAGCACGACAACCAACAGGCCGGAGACCTCAAGCATCGTCTCCAGCAACTCCGCGGCGAAATCCCTCAGGATCGGCTTGTCCCCATCGTCAGAATCCATCTGCCCAGTCCTGCCCGACTGTTACCTTGCTGACGAACAGTTTAGAAGTTCATTGTACGCACATTTATTGACCTGAGTCAGATGGGCGCATGCCGGCATCCTGCCCGTCTCGCGCCGGCGATTTGGTTATCCTGTTGCCTTTATAAGGACGTTCAGCTCGCGATGACCTCCCTTCACGAAGTGGCCCGTCAGACCCTGGCACTGGTCGACCTGACCCGGCTCGAGACAGACGACACCGAGGCCGATATCGAGTCCCTGTGCCGCAGGGCCGGTACGAGCTTCGGCCCGGTCGCGGCCGTCTGCGTGTATCCGCGCTTCGTTGCGACCGCCCGCCGGGCCCTGGCGGGTGCCGACCCGGCCGAGGAGGTTCGGATCGCCACGGTGGTGAACTTTCCGCGCGGCGAGGACGACGCGGAAACGGTTGTCGAAGCGATTCGAGCCGCCCTGGCCGCGGGCGCCGACGAAATCGACCTGGTCTTTCCCTGGCGCGAACTGCGGGCCGGCAATGACGAGCCCGGTCGCCGGCTGGTTTCGGCCGCGCGGGAGGCCTGCGGAGAGCACGTGCTCAAGGTCATTCTCGAGACCGGTGAGTTGACCGAGGCCGATTTGATTCGGCGGGCGGCGAGAATCGCCATCGAATCGGGTGCCGATTTCCTCAAGACCTCGACCGGCAAGGTGCCGGTCAACGCCACACCGGAAGCGGTCCGGATCCTGCTCGAGGCCATCCGCGACAGTGGGCGGGACGTTGGCTGCAAGGTCTCCGGCGGCATCCGCACGACCCGGCAGGCGCGCGAATACCTGGGACTCGCGGCGCGCATCATGGGCCCCGACTGGATCAGTCCTTCGCATTTCCGTTTCGGGGCCTCGGGCTTGCTCGACGACCTGATGGCCACCCTGGGCGATTCCCAAGCGCCCGCCCCGGACAAGGATGCGTACTGATGCAGGTGCGTGAGATTCTCGCTCGCAAGCGCGACGGCGGCGCGCTCGATCCGGACAGCATTCACGAACTCGTCGCCGGCATTACCGACGGCGCGGTCGGCGACGAGCAGCTCGGCGCCTTCGCCATGGCCGTGTTTCTCCAGGGCATGGAAGACGGCGAGTGCGTGGCGCTCACACAGGCCATGCGCGACTCTGGCCGCGTCCTGCGCTGGGATTCGCCCGCCCTGCCCGGCCCGGTGCTCGACAAACATTCCACCGGCGGTCTCGGCGACGTCACCTCGCTGCTGATCGCCCCCGTCCTGGCCGCCTGCGGCGCCTTTGTTCCAATGATCGCCGGGCGCGGCCTGGGCCACACGGGCGGCACGGTCGACAAGCTCGAAGCGATTCCCGGCTATGAGGTCTCGCCCGATACGGCGCGTTTCCAACGGGTCGTGCGCGAACAGGGCTGCGCCATCATCGGCCAGACGGGCGAACTGGCGCCGGCCGACCGCCGCCTGTATGCGGTGCGCGACGTGACCGCCACGGTGGAGTCCGTGCCGCTGATCGTCGCCTCGATCCTGTCGAAGAAGCTGGCCGAGGGCCTCGACGGCCTGGTGCTCGACGTCAAGACGGGTAACGGCGCGGTCATGACCGATCCCGAGCAGGCGCGTTACCTGGCACGGCGGCTGACCGAGGTCGGTACGGCGGCCGGGGTGCCAACGCACGTGCTGCTGTCGGACATGAGCCAGCCCCTGGCCGACAGCGCCGGCAATGCCCTGGAGATTCTCGAAGTGATCGATTGCCTGCGCGGGCGACCGCGACGCGAGTCCCTGACGGCACTCAGCCGAGAGCTGGCGATCGAAGCCCTTGTGGCCGGCGGTCTGGCGCAGGACCGGGCGTCGGCCGGCAAGCGGGTCGACGAAGTTCTTGACAGCGGTCGGGCGGCCGAGCACTTCGGCGCCATGATCGAAGCCCTGGGCGGCCCCGCAGACCTGGTGGACAATCCGGAGCGGCACTTGCCCTCGGCGCCGCTCGTCAGGGCGGTTCACGCCGAGAGGCCGGGTTTCGTCGAATCGATCGATGTTCGCGCGCTGGGCATGGCCGTGGTCGATCTTGGCGGCGGGCGCCGCAAGGCCGAAGATCGCATCGATCCGGCCGTAGGTCTCGCCGGGCTCGCGCAGATCGGCGATGAAGTGGGCACGGAGCGCCCCCTGGCGCTGGTTCACGCCCGCAGTGAAGCCGACGCCGAACGAGCCGCCGCGGCCGTCCGCCGAGCCTGCCGCATCGGCGAGCGCCCGACCGAAGGGCCGGCGCTGGTGTCCGAGAGACTGATTCCCGGAGAATACTGATATGCCGCGCGCACTCGTTATCGTCCTCGACTCCTTCGGCATCGGCGCATCAGCCGACGCAGCGCGCTTCGGCGACGCCGGCGCCGACACGCTGGGACACATCGCCGAACACCGCTTCGAACAAGGCAGGCCCCTGTCGCTGCCCAACATGGCGAAGCTGGGCCTGTTCCATGCTCACCGGTCCAGTACCGGCGCGACGGCGGCGGGCATCGCCCTGCCCGACCGGGTCGACGGCACCTGGGGCTACGCGAAGGAAGTCTCCAGCGGCAAGGACACGCCCTCGGGCCACTGGGAGATGGCCGGCGTACCCGTGCGCTTCGAATGGGGCTACTTCCGCGAGAAGGAGAACAGTTTTCCGGCCGAGTTCCTCGACGAACTGATCCGCCGCGCCGAGTTGCCCGGGGTATTGGGCAACTGTCACGCCTCGGGCACCGAGATCATCGCCCGACTCGGCGTCGAGCACATCGAGACCGGCAAGCCCATCGTCTACACCTCGGCCGACTCGGTCTTCCAGGTCGCCGTGCACGAGCAGTTCTTCGGCTTGAAGCGACTGTACCGGCTGTGCGAGATCGCCCGCGAGCTGCTCGACGAGCATTTCGGCGATCATCCTGTCGGCCGAGTCATCGCCCGGCCCTTCGTGGGCAACCACGCCGGCGATTTCCAGCGCACGGGCAATCGCCGCGACTACAGCGTGCCGACGCCGGCACCGACCATTCTGGAACGCCTGGTCGACGACGGCGGCGAGGTCGTCGCCGTCGGCAAGATCGCCGACATCTTCGCGCACCGGGGCATCAGCTCGGCGATCAAGGCCGACGGCAACCCGGCGCTGATCGAGGCCACGCTTGCCGCCATGGAGTCGGCCGGTGAACGCAGCCTGGTCATGGCCAATCTCGTGGACTTCGACATGATCTATGGTCATCGACGCGACCCGGACGGCTACGCCGAGGCGCTCGAGTATTTCGACGGGCAGCTGCCGCGATTGACGGCGAGCCTGGCAGAAGGCGACCTGCTGATCCTGACTGCCGACCACGGCTGCGATCCGACCTGGTCCGGCACGGATCACACGCGCGAGCACGTTCCCGTCCTCGCGCGGGGCGACGGACTGGATGCCGGCGACATCGGCGCGCGGGCGAGCTTTGCGGACATCGGCCAGACCCTGGCCAGTCATTTCGGGCTCGACCCGCTGCCCGACGGCACGAGTTTCGCCCCCGACACGGCAAGACAGCATCGGAGACACGCATGAAGAACATCGACGAAGACCTCCTGACCGAACTGAAGCGCCTGCGCGGCAACGCCTATGCACCCTATTCGGATCATCCGGTCGCCGCCGTGGTCGAGACCGGAACGGGCGGGCGTTTCGGCGGCGCCAACGTCGAGGTCGCCCACTTCAAGAGCATCTGTGCGGAGGCTTCCGCCATTTCGGCGATGGCAAATGCCGGGGACCGCGATATCCGCCTGGTCTACGTGCTCGGCCCCGGCGGCCGACCCTGCCCGCCCTGCGGCGACTGCCGCCAGCGCATTCGCGAATTCGCTTCGCCGGAGACCTGGGTGGCCTTGGTCGACGAAGCCGGTCAGGTGCAGAAGACCTACACGATCGGGGAGCTGCTTCCGGATTCCTTCGGGCCCGATCACATTCCCGGATGAAAAAAAGGCCCCGCCGAAGCGGGGCCCAAATACTGCAATGGGTCTGTCTGGATATTGAAGCTTGTGCTTACTGCCCCAGCGGCGCCGTGCGGTCGAGACCGACCGTCCAGCCCTTGGTCCAGTCCGCACCCGTGGGCGAGATGGCGCCAGCGTAGTCGACGTTGTCGAAGAAGTCGTCCACGAACGGAACAGCACCGATGCCGATGGCCGGGGAACCGGCGTTGAGCATGTAGTTGTTCAGGTTCGGGTTGGCTTCGACGTTGTTCGGGTAGCTGAAGAACCAGTCGGCCACCGAGAAGGCGTCTTCGGCGTCTTCGCTGAAGGTCTCGCCGCAGCCGCCCAGAACGCTGTTGCGGATGCTCAGGTTTTCCTCGTTGAGGAAGGTCGACTCGTTGTCGATGTCGAGGCAGAACTCGCCGAAGCCGGTGGCGATGGCGTTGGCGATGTGGGCGCCCGTACCTTCACGCAGCAGGAAGCCGATGTCGGTGTTGGACTGACCGATGAAGGTCATGTTGGCCAGCATCGGCATGGCGCGCGGCAGCGAGTCGTTGGCGTCGCCGTTGTTGTCGGCTTCGATGCCCTGGTCGCCGTTGTCGGTGTACTGCTTGGCGATGACGTACTGGGCCTTGCCCTGCCAGCCCTGCGTCCAGTCGAGGCTGTCGTCGCCGATGCCGGTCAGGACCAGGTACTTGGCGTTGACCGTGCCGCCGAAGAACTCGACGCCGTCGTCTTCGTTGAGGTGGACCTGGATGTACTCGACGGTGGTGCCGTCGCCCACGCCCTGGAAGGCGATGCCGTTGAGTTCGTTCTCTTCGCTGAACTGACGGCCGGCGTTGGAGACGACGACGTAGCGCAGCACGCCGCTGTTGTCGTGCGGATCGTTGCCGCCGTACTCACCGGAGTTGCCTTCGCCCTGCGCGGTGCAGGGGTCGACGCCTTCGGCGCAACCGTTGATCGGCGCGCGGCCGTTGATGACGACACCGCCCCACTCGGCTCGGGTCATGGCGTCGAGGCCGCGCATGATGATCGGGTTGTTGGCCGTGCCTTCGGCGAAGATCTTGCCGCCCGGCTTGACGACCAGGGTGTCGGTATCGCCGAGCGTGCCGCCGATGATCTCGGTGTTGGGCTCGATCGTCAGCGAGGCGCCGTCGTTGATGACGAGCTGGCCCTGGATCAGCCAGGTGATTTCGTTGGTCAGAGTCAGATCACCGTTCTGCTCGCCGCCGACGATGCAGGCACCGTCGAACGGGCTACCCGAGGCGAAGGCGGGGCAGCCGTCGAACGCTTCCTCGACCACGCACTCGCTGCCCTGGGTGACCGTCTGCAGGTTCAGCGTGCCGCTACCGTCAATACCGTCGTAATCCATGGTGACGCTGTTGCAGCTGTTGAACTGCAACGTGGCAGAGCCCCAGGTTTCGGTGGTGGCATCACCGGAGCTGAATTCTGGCCCGAACACGCCGCCTTCGAGTTCCAGGAAATCCAGCTCGGCGGTATTGGTGTTCTGGTCGATCGC
>JAZBPT010000160.1:0-3299 GCA_036351755.1 Wenzhouxiangella sp.
GGGTTCACCGAGCCCTGGATCTGCTCGATGGTATTGAGCAGCGCGGTCAGGCCCTCGAGCGCGTAGTACTCGCACTGCATCGGGATCAGGACCGAGTCGGCCGCCGTCAGGGCGTTGAGGGTCAGCACGTTCAGCGCCGGCGGGCAGTCGATGATGATGTGGTGGTAGCGCGAGGCGGCGTTGGCCAGCGCGCCGCGCAGCACCGTGGCGCGATCGTCGGCGTCCATCAGCGCCACCTCGGCGGCGGTCAGGTCGCCGTTGGCCGGCACCAGGTCGAAACCCATCGCCTCGACGTGGACGACGGCCTCCGACAGGGCGCAGTCGCCCATCAGCACCTCGCAGAGCGTGTTCTGGTCGTCCTCGAGTTCGACGCCCGAGCCGGTCGTGGCATTGCCCTGCGGATCGATGTCGATCAGCAGGACGCGGCGCTCGAGCTCGGCCAGCCCGGCAGCAAGGTTGAGCGCCGTGGTGGTCTTGCCCACGCCGCCCTTCTGGTTGGTTACGGCCACGATTCGGGCCCGTCGCTGTGTCATGACTTCCTCAGGATGGCCAGGCTGCGGGCACCGCCCGCGCCGGGCACGTTCAGTTCGATTCTCTCGACATTGTACGCATCCGCCACGGCGGCGCACTCGTCATCTTCGAGCCGGCCCTTCATGGCCAGCAGGGTCGCCCCACCGGCCAGCAGGCGGCCCAGCTGTTCGACCAGTCGCGGCAGCGGCGCCAGGGCTCGCGCGACCACCTGGTCGGGCGCGCGTTCGGGCACGAATTCCTCCAGGCGGGCGTGGACGGGCTCGATGTTGTCCAGTCCCAGTTCACGCCGCACCTGGCGAAGAAAACGCACCTTCTTGCCGTTGCTATCAACCAGCACGAAGTGCTTGTCGGGGCAGGCGATGGCCAGCACCACGCCCGGCAGGCCGGCGCCGGTGCCGGCGTCGACGATTTCGTCGCCCTCGATCCAGGGCAGGATGCTCAGGCTGTCGACCAGGTGGCGGTCGACCATCGCATTCGGCTCGTCGACCGCGGTGAGATTATAGGCGCGATTCCAGCGCGATAGCAGGGCCAGGTAGTCGAGCAGGCGGTCTTTCCGCGCTTCGTCCAGCGTCAATCCCAGCCCGGCCAGGCCTTCGTCCAGCCGGGCGCGCAGTGTCCGGGCATTCACGATTCGCCGGTCTCCCCGGTTTCGGCTTCGCGTTCCTCGCCCGGAACGGGCGGCGGCGGCAGATCGCGGTGATGATGGCAGGCGACCTGGTGACCGTTGTCGAGCATTTCCAGCTCGGGCACCTTCTCGGCGCACAGGTCGGTGGCGAACGGGCAGCGGGTGCGAAACACGCAGCCCGACGGCGGATTCAGCGGCGAGGGCATGTCGCCCTTGAGCGAGCGCCGGGCGCGCTTGCGCTCGCGCACCGGGTCGGGAATGGGCACCGACTCGATCAGGGCGCGGGTATAGGGGTGACGCGGCTCGCGGTAGATGCTCGAGCGATCGGCCAGCTCCATGACCTTGCCCATGTACATCACCAGGATGCGGTCGGAGACGTGGCGCACGATGGACAGGTCGTGGGCGATGAAGATCAGCGACAGCTGCAGCTTCTTCTGCAGGTCCTTGAGCAGGTTGACGATCTGCGCCTGGATGGAAACGTCCAGCGCGCTGACCGGCTCGTCGCAGACGACCAGGCGCGGATTGACCACCAGCGCCCGGGCGATGCCCACGCGCTGGCACTGCCCGCCGGAGAACTCGTGCGGGTAGCGATTGATCTGGTCCGGCCGCAGGCCCACGAGCTTGAGGATGCCGGTGACGCGCTCGCGGATCTGCAGGCGCGACATCGACGGGAAGAAGGTCTTGAGCGGCTCGGCGATGATGTCGCCGACGGTCATGCGCGGGTCGAGCGAGCCCTGCGGATCCTGGAAGATCAGCTGGATCTCGCGGCGCTTGCGGCGCAGGGATTCCTCGCCGAGCTGCACCAGGTCCTCGCCCAGCCACAGGATCTCGCCGCGCCTGGGTCGCTGCAGGCCCAGCAGCGCCCGGGCCAGGGTGGATTTACCGCAGCCGGACTCGCCGACGATGCCGAGGGTTTCGGCCGAATGGACGTCGAAGCTCACGCCGTCGACGGCGCGGATGCTGCGGTAGTCGTGGCGGAACAGGGTGCCGGCATCGACCCGGAAGCTGACCTCGAGGTCGCGCACCTGCAGCACGGGATTGCGCATCAGCCTGCCTCCTCTTTCGACGGCAGCGATTCGAGATGGCAGCGCTTGAAGCGGCCCTCGCCGATTTCCTCGAACTCCGGCAGGGCCCGGCACTTGTCCCAGGCGTAGGGGCAGCGGTCCCGGAACGGACACCCCTCGGGCACCTCGAGCAGGTTGGGCGGATTGCCCGGAATGGCGTGCAGGATGCCCGAATCGTGACGATCCAGCCGCGGCACCGAAGCGAGCAGGCCCTCGGTATAAGGATGCTGCGGGTCGGCGAACAGTTCCTCGATGCCGGCCATCTCCATTTCCTTGCCGGCGTACATCACCAGCACGCGGTCGCACAGGCCGGCGACCACGCCCAGGTCGTGGGTGATCAGCAGGATCGCCGTAGACGATTGCTCGGAGAGCTCGCCCATCAGCGAGTTGATCTGCGACTGAACCGTCACATCAAGCGCGGTGGTCGGTTCGTCGGCGATCAGCAGGTCGGGCTGGCAGAGCAGGCCCATGGCGATCATCACGCGCTGGCACATGCCGCCGGAAAGCTCGTGCGGGTACTGCTTCATGCGCTGCTCGGGGTCGCTGAGCTGCACCAGGCGCAGCATTTCGACGGCGCGCTCCTTGGCCGGCTTCTTCTTGAGATTGCGGTGGTGCGTGAGCACCTCGACGAGCTGGTCGCCGACCGTCAGGTAGGGATTGAGCGAGCTGACCGGGTCCTGGAAGATCATCGAGATCTTCGAGCCGCGAACCCGGGTCAACTCCGACAGCGACATGCCCAGCAACTCCTGCCCGCGGAATTTTACCGAGCCGGTCGCCCGGCCGTTTTCCGCCAGCAGGCCCATCAACGCCAGCGCCGTCTGCGTCTTGCCCGACCCCGATTCGCCGACCAGCCCGAGTGTTTCGCCCGGCTCCAGGTCGAAACTGATCCCGTTGACCGCGTGCACCACGCCATCGGGGGTATCGAACGACACCGTCAGGTCCCGCACTTCAAGCAACGCCATGACAACCTCTCTGCAACGATCCCGGATGAACCCCCGGAATGTTTTCCCGAACCCCGAACCCGGAACCCCGAACCCCTGTCTTCATAACCGATCCTTCGGATCCAGCGCATCCCTCAA
>JAZBPT010000161.1:0-26454 GCA_036351755.1 Wenzhouxiangella sp.
CGCTTCCGCGCACACCTTCGTCAGCGCCGCCGTCAGCGTCGTCTTGCCGTGGTCAACGTGACCGATCGTGCCCACGTTGACGTGCGGCTTGGTGCGTTCAAACTTTGCCTTGGACATGCCTCAAAACTCCGTTTTGTTTTGCTTTCCAGTTGTCGATGATCGTGGTGCCCACGACTGGACTTGAACCAGTGACCTCTCCCTTACCAAGGGAGTGCTCTACCGCCTGAGCTACGTGGGCGCTCTAACAAAAAGCTGGAGCGGGTGATCGGAATCGAACCGACATCATCAGCTTGGAAGGCTGAGGTTCTACCGTTGAACTACACCCGCTCGGAAAAACCGACTACTTCCAAACCTCGAAATCTGGTGGAGGGGGCAGGATTCGAACCTGCGAAGGCTAAGCCAGCAGATTTACAGTCTGCCCTCGTTGACCGCTTGAGTACCCCTCCGGAAATCCGTTCATCTTGCTCGATCGGACAATCCGACGACCCGACTTTCCAGACGAAGCCCGCAATTTTGTCCGATCCCGATCGACAAGTCAACCGCTTTGCGCGATTCAAGATGGGTGGATGGCCCTCAGGTGCCTGCCCACTGCCAGCCAGGCGCCCAGAACCCCGAGAATACCACTGCCCAGCACCAGCGTGGCGACGACCTGCCACGGCGGCGAAGCGAGCGTGAAATCGCTGGCGTAAGTGCCGCTGAGCCGCCCCACGGGGCCGGAAAGCACGAACAGGCTCAGTTCGACGACCAGCCAGGCGGCCAGGCCGCCGCCCAGGCCGTACCAGAATCCCGAGTAGAGGAAGGGCCGGCGCACGAATCCGTCGGTGGCGCCGACCAGCGCCAGCACGCGAATCTCCTCGCGGCGATTGTGGATGTCCATGCGGATGGTGTTGCCGATCACGAAGGCCACCGCCACCGCGAAGAGCACGCCGAGCAGGATCGCCAGCCGCTCGAGAAGCGCCAGGATGGCGCCCAGGCGCTCCAGCCACTGCAGGTCGACGACGACCTGATCGACCCCCTCGGCGCCGCGAAGGCGGCCCGAGAGAGTCTCGACGTCCTGACCGCCGGCCGGCGTGACCTCGAGCACCCAGGGCAGCGGGTTGGCGTCGATGCGGTCCGACACGTCGTCGAGCTGGAGCCGGCCCGTGAGTTCGGCCATGCCGGCCTGCGGGCTGATCGGATCGACGGCGACGATGCCCGGCCAGGTGCTCAGCAGGGAGGCCAGTTGCATGGCACCCCGCTCCTCGATTTCGACGTCCAGAAACACCGACACGGTGTCGAGACGCTCCCAGCCGTCGCTGATCCGCTCGGCGTTGTCGAGGGTCATGTACAGACCGGTCGGCAGGCTCAGCGTGATGGCCAGCACCACCACCGTCATCAGCGTGGCCAGCGGATGGCGCACGAGCGCGCCGAGCGAGGAAAGCAGGCTGTAGGCGTGCCGCCGCGCCCAGGCCCGCATCCCGCCCGGCCAGGGCACCCCGCCCGATTGGGAGCCCGCGCGCCGGCTCACGGCGCCGCCACCTGCCGGGCGGGGACATCGTCGGCCAGGGTCCCGTCCTTGAGCACCAGGACCCGGCGCTGCAGCCGGCGAATCAGGTCGAGATCGTGGCTGGCGATGAGCACGGTGGTTCCCAGTTCATTGAGCGAGACGAAAAACTGCATCAGCTCCGCCGAGAGCTCCGGGTCGAGGTTGCCCGTGGGCTCGTCGGCCAGCAGCAGCGGCGGCTTGGCGACGATGGCCCGGGCGATGCCCACCCGCTGCTGCTGCCCGCCCGAGAGCATGGGCGGATACATGCGCTCCTTTTCGAGCAGCCCCACCTTGTCGAGCGCGGCGCGCACGCGCTTGCGGATTTCCGGGTAGGCGACGCCGGCGATGACCAGCGGCAGCGCGACGTTATCGAACACGCGCCGGTCGCTGAGCAGGGAATGATCCTGGAACACGATCCCGATCTGGCGCCGGAGCCAGGGAATCTGGTGCCGCGAGATCCGGCCGACGTTGCGGCCGTCGAACAGCACCCGTCCGCGGCTCGGGCGCTCGAGCAGGGCGATGAGCTTGAGCAGCGTGGACTTGCCCGCCCCCGAATGCCCGGTCAGGAACACCATTTCGCCGCGCGCCAGGTCGAAGCTGACCTCGCCCAGGGCCTGGATGCCCCCGGGATAGCGCTTGGCCACCTGCTCGAACCGGACCATGTGCTCGGAACCACTCATCGCCGTCCTCAGGAAAGCAACTGACTCATGGACATGATGGGCAGCATGATGGCGAGCACGATATAGAGCACGACCAGGCCCACGACGAGGATGAGAACGGGCTGGAGCACCGCCAGCAGCAGCTGGCTGGCCGCCTGCAACTCGCGCTCCTGCAGCCGGGCGGCCTGCTCGAGCATGGGTGCGAGTTCACCGCTCCTCTCGCCGCCGGCCAGCAGCCTTCTCGCCATCGGCGGCAGCCAGTCGAACTGCCCCAGGGCGCGGGTCAGCGAAACACCCTCGCGAACCTGTGCCGCTGCCGTGGCCACGTCGGCTCGGATCCGCCGGTTGGCAATGACCTCACCGGCCACGCGCAGGGCATCGACCAGCGGCACGGTGCTGGCCGCCAGGATAGCCAGAGTTCGGGTCAGGGTGGCGGTCTCGCGCGAGCGCGCCAGGCGACCGAAGACCGGCACCCGCAACAGCCAGGCATCGAAGGCCATCCTGGCCCCGGGCTGCCTCAGGGCCACCAGCGCCGCGAAGACCAGGGCCGCGATCACGATCAAAACGAACCAGCCCCAGCTGCCGATGAACTCCGACAGCCCGAGCAGGCTGCGGGTCAGCAGGGGCAATTCCCGCGAGGCCTGCTCGAAAACGCCCACCACCCGCGGCACCACGAAACCGATCAGCCCGGTGACCACGGCGATGGCGATGACCGTCAACACCACCGGGTAGACCAACGCCAGCGAGAAGCTGCGCCGCATTTCCTCGCGCTGTTCGGCAAAGCTGGCGAGCCGCTCGAGCACGCCGTCGAGGGCGCCGGCGCGCTCGCCGGCCGCCACCGATGCGCTGTAGAGCGGCGGGAACAGGCGCGGCTGCTCGGCCATGGCGGCCGACAGGCTCTGGCCTTCCATGACACGCGCCCGAATGGCGCCGAGCTGCCTGCGCGAGCGCGACTGGTCGGCCTGTTCGACGAGCACCGACAGCACTTCCTCCAGGGGCAGCCCCGCGGTCAGCAGCGTGTTCATCTGGCGCAGCAATAGCGCGCGTTCGCGCCCCTGTCCGCCAAGACCGCCACCGCCGCGACGCTGGGCCGCCTCGACGCCGTGGACCTCCAGCGGCACCAGGCCGCGCTCGCGCAGCTGCGACCGCGCCGCCCGCGCACTGTCGGCCTGCACCACCCCGCGGGTGGTCACACCCTTGTCGGTCAGCGCCTGGTATTCGAAGGCTTGCATCTAAAACACCGGGTTCGGGGTTCCGGGTTCAGGGTTCCGGGCGGTCCTCGATCGGCCGCATGCGATCACGTCTATCGCTACGCCACGGCCATCACGCTGGCACCTATTCCAGAGAAGCCACCTGTTTTCCGGCACCCCGAACCCCGAACACCGAACCCCAGTCATCAAGCAGTCCTCGTCACCCGCAACACTTCCTCCAGGCTGGTCGTCCCCGCCAGCGCTTTCCGCCAGCCGTCCTCGAAGATCGAGGGCGCCAGCTCCCGGGCCAGGTTTTCCAGGGCCTGTTCGGCTGCCCCGTCGTGAATCAGCCCGCGCATGGCCTCGTTGACGGGCACCAATTCGTAGATCCCGGTTCGGCCATGGTAGCCGGACTGGTCCGCCGGCAGGTCGGCACGCGGCCGGTAGAGGGTGGCGCCGTTCCCGGTCCTCACGCCCAGGCGCTGCAACTCCGCGGCCTCCAGCGTGTAGGCCTCGCGGGCTTCGGGATCGAGCACGCGCACCAGTCGCTGGGCGAGCACGCCGATCAGGCTCGAGGCCAGCAGGAACGGCTCGACGCCCATATCGACCAGGCGCGGGATGGCGCCGACGGCGGTATTGGTATGCAGGGTCGAGAGAACGAGGTGGCCGGTCAGGCTGGCCTGCACCGCGATGCGGGCCGTCTCCAGGTCGCGAATCTCGCCGACCATCACCACATCGGGATCCTGGCGAAGGATCGCGCGCAGGCCGCGGGCGAAGGTCAGGTCGACCTTGGGGTTGACCTGGGTCTGGCCGATGCCGTCGAGGTCGTACTCGATGGGATCCTCGACCGTCATGATGTTGCGGCTGCGATCGTTGAGCCGCATGAGCGCCGCGTACAGGGTGGTCGACTTGCCCGAGCCGGTCGGCCCGGTGACCAGCAGGATGCCGTGCGGGCGCTCGATCAGCGCCTCCATGCGATCACGCGTGGCCTCGTCCATGCCCAGTTCGGCCAGGTCGAGGCGGCCGGCCTGCTTGTCGAGCAGGCGCAGCACCACGCGCTCGCCGTGATTCGACGGCAGGGTCGAAACGCGCACGTCGACGGGCCGGCCGGCGATGCGCAGGCCGATGCGGCCGTCCTGCGGCACGCGCTTTTCGGCAATGTCGAGCCGCGCCATGACCTTGATGCGCGAGACGATCAACCCCGCCAGGCCACGCGCCGGCGTCATCACCTCGCGCAGCACGCCGTCGACGCGGAAGCGAATCGACAGGCGCTCCTCGAAAGGCTCGAGATGGATATCGGAGGCGCCCTCGCGGATGGCCTGAGTGAGTACGCCGTTGATCAGGCGAATAATCGGCGCGTCGTCCTCGGACTCCAGCAGGTCGGCCGGTTCGGGCAGGTCCTCGGCCAGCCGGGAGAGGTCCAGATCCTCGCCGAGATCCTCGGCGGCGTGGCGCGCCGCGGCATCGTCGGCCTCGTAGAGTTCGGTGATCAGGCGATCGAAATCGGCGGCCGGCAGGCGTTCGACCTGCACCGGCCCGTCGAGGCGGCGACGCACTTCCTGCACGGCGACCACGTCGACCGGTTCGCGCACGACCAGCCGGGTACGGCCGCCGGCGCCGTGACCGGCCACCGCCACCCCGCGCTTGCGCGCGAATCCGTAACCGGGCCGGAACTCACCGGCCATCGCTGCCCGCGTCTTCCGCGTTGGCGGGAGCGGCCTGCATGAACGCCTCGAGCTCGGGCAGCAGGGGCATCTGCGACTTGCGGCTCAGGCCGTCGACCGCCTCGCGCTGGTCGAGCTGGAGGTCGCGGATGCGCGTGTACTTCGAGCGCGTGACGCTGTCCATCAGTTCCTTGTCGTGCAGGATCTGCGGCCGGATGAAGACCATCAGGTTGCGCTTGACCTTGCTCGTCGTGCGATAGCGGAACAGTTCGCCGAGCAGCGGAATGCGACCCAGGCCCGGGACTTCCTCGCGACCTTCCTGCAAGTCGTCTCTGATCAGCCCGCCGAGTACCAGCATCGAGCCATCGGGCACCATCACGCGGGTGGATATCGTGCGCTTGCTGGTTATCAGGTCCACCGCTCCAGCGGAGGGCGCCAGGTCCGAGACTTCCTGCGAGATGTCGAGCATGATCGTATCGCCCTCGTTGATGTGCGGGGTGACGTTGAGCTTCACGCCGATCTCTTCGCGGTTGATGGTCTGGAAGGGATTGACCTGCCCTTCCCCGGTCGCCACGCCCTGGGTGGAATAGCTGCCCGACAGGAACGGCACTTCCTGGCCCACGTTGATGCTCGCTTCGTGATTGTCGAGGGTCACGACCGACGGCGTCGACAGGACATTGGTGTTCGAATCGCTGGCCAGTGCGCGGGCCAGGCCGCCGATCTCGAGCAGCTCCACGCCGAGCAGGCTGGTCGTGCCGCCGACATAGCCCAGGTTGAGACCGCGACCGGGCAGGAGCAGGTTGCCTTCCTCGCCGGCGGCACCCAGGCCGGCCGAGAGGTTGAGGATGTTGTTGCCGCCGCCCTGGTAGTTGGTGCCGCCGAAGAAACCGGAATCGCCCGACTCGAAGGCCTGCCACTGGATGCCCAGTTCCCGGCTCGTGTCCATGGAGACCTCGGCGATGATGGCCTCGACCAGGACCTGCGCGCGGCGCACGTCGAGCTGGTCGACGACCGACTCGATCGAGCGGTACACCGAAGGCGGCGCGGTCACGACCAGCGCATTGGTCTCCCCGTGCGCCTGGATGCGCGCCTTCGCCCCCTCTTCGGCATCGAGCTCGAGCATGCCCTCGAGCACCGGCACCAGCGTGTCGGCCGTGGCGTAGCGCAGGTAGATCACCTGCGTGCTGCCCTCGGACTCCAGCGGCGTGTCGAGGTGGCTGATCAGGGTGCGCAAGCGCAGGCGACGCGCCGGATCGCCGGAGAGCACGACGGTGTTGGTGCGCTCGTCGGCCACCGCCGACTGCGCGCCGCCATTGGCCGGGTAGATCTGGTTGATCAGGCCGACCACCTCGGCGGCGTCGGCATGAGACAGGGCGATGACCTCGACTTCCTGGTCGATGGCCGCGTCGAGACGCTCGATGATCGTCTCGATGCGGCGAATATTGCTGGCCCGGTCACTGATGATCAGGCTGTTGGAGCTTTCGTGATGCACCATGTAGGCCGACTGGGGCAGCAGCTGGCGCAGCAGCTGCGACACTTCGGCGGCATCGACGTGCTCGAGCTGCATGATGCGAGTGACCGGCTCGTCACCCCCGCCGCGCATGTCGTCGACCGGCACACGGCCGTCCTGGCGAGCATTGACGTCCGGCACCACGCGAACGGTCTGCTCGTCGCCCACGGCGGCGTAGCCGTGCACGCGCAGGATGGACTGGAACACGTCCCAGACCTCGTCCTCATCGAGCGACTGCGAGGAGATCACCGTCACCTGGCCGGTCACTTGCGGGTCGACGATGATCGAGCGGCCGGTCATGTCGGCCACGGCCGTGATCAGCGCCCGAATATCGGCGTCCTTGAAATTGAGCACGTGCCCGTTCTCGTCGGCCGCTTCCTGCGCCGGGGCCGACAGCGGCAGCAACAGCAGCAGGACGGCGGCCAGTCGAAGTTGTTTGATCATCGTGATTGCAGACTCCCCATGATTTGCTCGAGATCGGGTCGCAGCGTCATCTCGCGACCGCCGCGTCGCACGGTTATGGCGACCTCTCCGCGCGACAGCACGTCGGCGAACAATCGCTGCACTCCCTGCGCGGTCTCCAGCGGCTGCCCGTTGACCGCCAAGACCACGTCGTTGACCTGAAGACCCAGCTCCTGGAACAGGCGCGCGTCCCGTCCGGGCCGCACCCGGAATCCGCCTCCGGCCACGGGCATGGCCGAAATGGACTGGGCCAGCGCGCCGGCGTCGAGCCCGAGCGAGCGAGCGGCATCGGGCAGCGACGCCACGCTTGCGCCGGCCGGCGCGTTGAGGCCCCGGATGCCCGGCAATTGCCGCGAAGGCTCTTCGGCCACCGCTTGATCGCGGGCCGGACGGCCGGACGAGCGACCGCCGGAGACGGCATTGGGGTCCAGCGCCAGGGTCTCGCGGCGGCCGTTGCGAACGATGATGACACGGCGCGACTCGATGGCCTCGACCTCGCCGCCGCCGGGCAAGTCGTCGCCGACACGGTAGACGTCTTCGCCCGAGCCGCTGACCGAAATGATCGCGTAGCCGCGCTCGCCGGTCATGACGCCCTTCAGGCGCAGGCGGCTGTCGGAAACCGGAACCGGCTGGAGCCTCACTGCCGGCGACGCGGAACGACCGAACAGATTCCAGCGGAACTCGCCGCTGGCGCCGCCGATTTCGGAAACTTCGGGTACGGCCAGCGCCGGCGCCGAGGATACCGAGACGCCCCCGAGCACCAGCCACAGCGCTCGCACCAGCAGCCAGACCACCGCCAGCGCCAATAGCGCGCTGCTCAACAAGGCCAGTCGCGAAGACCAGGCGGGTGACATCATGGCGGACACGGACCAGTCGACTCCGGGGGTTGGTTCTGGCGGGAGATTAGCACAGACCGGCTATGGTTCGGAGGGGTCGGAAAGGAGGCCCTGCGGGTCGGGGTCGCGCCCCCGACCCGAGGAGCGATCGGTCTCGCGACGCGGATTCAGCTGCGCGAACCGGGCCCGCCACCGGAGCTGCGGCCACCGCGTCCCCGACCGCCGCGCCCGCGACCGCCGCCACCGCGGCGCCCGCCCTTCTTCTTGCCGCTGGGCTTGCGCGGCGCCGGCCGCTCGAGCTCGGGCAGGTCGTCGGGATCGTGCTGCTCGACCGGCAGCTGCATCTCGATGTACTCCTCGATTTCGGGCAGGTGGAAGGCGTAGTCCTCGCAGGCAAAGCTGATCGCGTCGCCGGTGGCTCCGAGCCTGGCGGTGCGGCCGATTCGGTGGACATAGTCGGCGGCGTCCTGCGGCAGGTCGTAATTGATGACGTGGCTGACATCGGGAATGTGCAGGCCCCGAGCCGCCACGTCGGTGGCGACCAGCACGTCGAGTTCCCCGTCGTGAAACCGCTTGAGCAGGGTCTGGCGCTTCTTCTGGGGTACGTTGCCGGCCAGCATGGCGGCGTTCATGCCGTTGGCCTTGAGCGTCCGGGCCACGCGGTCGGTCTCGTGGCGGGTGTTGACGAACACCATCACGTGGCCGTCGGGCATGCCCCGCAGCAGCTTGACCAGCAGCGGCAGCTTCTCGCGGTTGGAGGGGTAGTAGACGCACTGGCGCACCCGGTCGCTGGTGACCTGCTCTTCCTCGAAACGGATGGTCTGCGCGTCGTTCATGTGCTCGTAGGCCAGCTCGGTGACCTTCAGCGGGAAGGTGGCCGAGAACATCAGGGTCTGGCGCTTGTCCACCGGCGGCATCTTGCGGAACAGGTAACGGATGTCGGCGATGAAGCCGAGATCGAACATCCGGTCGGCCTCGTCGAGCACCGCCACCTCGATGACCTTGAGGTTGTAGACGCCCTGCTTGAGGTAGTCGATCAGCCGGCCCGGCGTGCCGATGAGGATGTCCACGCCGGCCGCGATCTGGTCGCGCTGCTTGCCGTAGTCGACGCCGCCATAAGTCAGTACCGAGCGCAGGCCCGTGTATTTCCCCAGTAATTCGGCGTCGCGGTGAATCTGGATGGCCAGCTCGCGCGTCGGTGCGATGATGATCGAGCGGGGATTGGGCCCCGGCCCGATCGAATCCGGCGAAAGCAGCCGCTGGAACACCGCCAGCAGGAAAGCGGCGGTCTTGCCGGTGCCGGTGCGGGCCTGGCCGGCCACGTCGCGGCCCGAAAGGGCCAGGGGCAGGGTTCGTTCCTGGATGGGCGTGCAGTATTCGAACCCGGCCTCGGCCAGGCTGCGGCGGATGTCCGGGTGCAGATCGAAGGAATCGAAGCGCGTCTCGGTCAGCACCTGCTGGGTGCCAGTGTGTTCGGTCACGGAGATGATGTAGTCCTTGAAATTCTGGTGGATTGCCTTGACCTTGCGTGTGACCCCGGATGGCGGCAAGCCATCTCGACCCGGATTCTGCGGGGGAGTCAACACACAGGCGAGCGTGGCATAGTATATTGTCAATCGTCCGTTTCTGCCGAGCGCGGACGCAAATGGCCGCCGCAAACCCCGATTTCAAGGAGCAATACGAGCCGTGAGCGACAACATCATTCATGTAACCGACAGCGATTTCGAGGAGAACGTCCTCAAGGCCGACGGACCGGTGCTGGTCGACTACTGGGCCGAATGGTGCGGCCCGTGCAAGATGATCGAACCCATCCTGCACGAACTGGCCGACGAGTACGGCGACCGGCTGAAGATCGCCAAGCTGAACATCGACGAGAACCAGCAGGTGACCAGCCGCTACAAGATCCGCGGCATCCCGACCCTGATGATCTTCGAAAACGGCGAGCACCAGGGCACCAAGGTGGGCGCGCTGACCAAGTCCGCGCTGAAGTCCTTCGTCGAAGAAACCATCTGATCGCTTTCCCGCCGGGCCGCCCGGCCCGGCGGATTTGACCTCGGCGGCTGGACTCGGCCGTCGAATGGTGCTAACTTTACGCCCAATCGGGGCGGGTCACCGTCCGGCAGTTCCTTAATTCCCGAACCCTTTCCCGGATCTCCGGGGCAATATGCGATAGAACCTGACCATGGTCCTTTTCCGGTCGCCGCGACCGGTGAACCTCCCTGTTCGCCCGCGGTACGACCAGCAGACTCCCGTAAAGACATTCAAGCGATGAACCTGACCGAACTCAAGAAGAAATCCGCCAAAGAACTGGTCGAGATGGCCGAGGAACTCGGCATCGACAACATGGGGCGCTCGCGCAAGCACGACGTCATCTTCGCCATCCTCAAGGCCAAGGCCCAGAAGAAGGACGCCATCTACGGCGACGGCGTGCTCGAAATCCTGCAGGACGGCTTCGGCTTTCTCAGGTCGGCCGAAGCCTCTTACATGGCCGGGCCCGACGACATCTACGTCTCGCCCTCGCAGATCCGGCGCTTCAACCTGCGCACCGGCGACTACATCTCCGGGAAGATCCGGCCGCCGAAGTCCTCGGAGCGTTACTTCGCGCTGCTGAAAGTCGAAGAGCTCAATTACGACAAGCCGGAGCACTCCAAGAACAAGATCCTGTTCGAGAACCTCACGCCGGAATTTCCGCGCGAACAGCTGGTGCTCGAGCGCGGGAATGGTTCGACCGAGGACATCACGGGACGAATCGTCGACCTGATCGCGCCGATCGGGAAAGGCCAGCGCGGCCTGGTGGTCAGCCCGCCCAAGGCCGGCAAGACCATGATGCTGCAGAACATCGCCACGGCGATCCGGGCCAACAACCCCGAGACGCACATGATCATCCTGCTGATCGACGAGCGTCCCGAGGAAGTCACGGAAATGGAGCGCAGCGTCGACGCCGAGGTCATCTCGTCGACCTTCGACGAACCGGCCACGCGCCACGTGCAGGTTGCCGACATGGTGATCGAGCGGGCCAAGCGCCTGGTCGAGCACAAGCACGACGTGATCATCCTGCTCGACTCCATCACCCGCCTGGCGCGCGCCTACAACACCGTCGTGCCCTCCTCGGGGAAGGTGCTTACCGGCGGTGTGGACGCCAACGCCCTGCAGCGACCCAAGCGATTCTTCGGCGCAGCCCGCAACATCGAGGACGGCGCCAGCCTGACCATCATCGCCACCGCCCTGGTCGACACCGGCTCGAAGATGGACGAGGTGATCTACGAGGAGTTCAAGGGCACCGGCAACATGGAAATCCATCTCAGCCGGCGTATCGCCGAAAAGCGGATCTACCCCGCCATCGACATCAACCGCTCCGGCACCCGCCGGGAGGAACTGATGATCGGTAACGACCAGCTGCAGAAGACCTGGATCCTGCGCCGCATCCTGCAGCCGATGGACGAGAGCCAGGCGATCGAGTTCATGCTCGACAAACTCAAGGTCACCAAGACCAACGAGGAATTCTTCAATTACATGAAACGATAGACCTGGTTTTTTGGTTCGTTGGTTTTTTGGTTTTTTGGTTTTTTGGTTGCTCGACGGCGGCGGGGCTCCGAATTGGCCCGGGCGGCTACGGAGCCCCGATCTACCAAAACACCAAAACACCAAAGAACCAAAACACGAGGCTTCGTTCACCCAGCGTTGACATTCCCCGCATAGACTGCTCCCATTCACAAATGTGAAGGAGTGAAGGAATGTCCGAGGAAGCACTGCCGCAGGCCACGATCCTGCTGGTCGAGGACCACGACGACCTGGCCGCGACCATCGGTGCCTGGCTCGAGGAAGCCAATTTCGCCGTCGATTTCGCTGCCGACGGGGCGATCGCCCTGAATCTGGTGACCGAAAACGAGTACGACGCCATCGTACTCGACCTCATGCTGCCGCGCGTCAACGGCATCCGGGTCGCCGAGAAACTGCGGGACGACGGCGTGGCCACGCCCATCCTGATGCTGACCGCCCGCGACCAGCTCGACGACAAGATCGAAGGGTTCAACGCCGGCGCCGACGACTACGTGGTCAAGCCCTTCGAGACCGAGGAACTGATCGCCAGGCTGCGCGCCCTCATCCGCCGCGCCCGCGGCGAGACCGGGGAGGGCCAGCTCAAGGTCGGCGACCTGGTCTTCGACCCGCGCCTGATGCGCGTCGAGCGCGCCGGCCAGCGAATCACGCTGTCGCCGACGGCCATGCGAATCCTCAAGATCCTGATGCGAGAGTCGCCGCGCGTGGTCAGCCGCGAGCAGATCGAGAATGAACTGTGGGGCGACACCCTGCCCGATTCCGACACCCTGCGCAGCCACGTCTACAACCTGCGCAAGGGCATCGATCGCCCGTTCGAGCACAAGCTGCTGCACACGGTCCAGGGAATGGGCTTCAAGCTGGCCACGCCGGACGAAGCCTGACGGTTCGTTCGTTCGTTGGTTCGTTCGTTCTTTGGTTCGTTGGTCTTTTGGTCTTTTGGTTTTTTGGTTGCTCGAGATTCGAGTGGCCGGGATCGGGTCGGGGTGGCTCAGGCGCCCCGACCCACCAAAACACCAAAACACCAAAATACTAAAGTACTAAAACACCAAAACACCGATCACGGATTGACGAGCCGCTCGACGCGCTCCCAGTAAGCCCGGCGCAGCTCGCGCCACTCCATGCGGAACCACGGCGCCACGTCGGCCGACTCGTCGGCGATCAGGACGTCGACTTCGGCCGGCGTGAGAAAGCGCCAGTCGGCGATTTCCGAAGGATTCGGGCGGACCTCGGTCTCGGCGGTGCGTCCGATATGGACCCAGCACAGTTCGTGCTCTGCGCCCAGGTCCTTGTAGTGGGCCTGGTACTGGAACTTGTAGACGAACTCCAATTCGGCGCGTACGCCGAGTTCTTCCTCCGTGCGACGCAGAGTTGCCTCGGCCATGTCCTCGCCGGCGCGCGGATGCGAGCAGCAGCTGTTGGCCCAGTACAGCGGCCAGAGGCGCTTTTCGCCGGCCCGCTGCTGGATCAGCAGCCTTCCGGCCGGGTCGAAAAGAAAGACGGAAAAGGCACGGTGAAGAACACCGTCGCCGTCGTGGCAGGCACCCTTGGACAGCGTCCCGATTTCGCGGTCGCGATCGTCGACGAGAATCAGCTGCTCGCTGTCTGACGACACCACGCGCGCCGGCCCGGCCTGATCAAGTGCCACCGATCTGTACCTCCAGCGCGTTGTAGCCGGCAGCGCGAATGGCGCGGGCCACGCGCGCACTGTCGTCGGGGCACAGCGCGATGATCGAGCCACCGCCGCCCCCGCCGGTGAGCTTGGCGCCCACGGCACCGTTGTTGCGGGCGACCTGCACCATCTCCTCGAGTTCCCAGCTGGACACCTGCATGGCGTTGAGCAGCCCCTGGCAGACGTTCATCAGCTCGCCCAGGGTGTCGTAGTCGCCGGTCTTGAGCGCATCGAGGCCGTTGCCCGCCAGGGTGTCGATCTCGTCGAAAATCCGCTCGTAGAGATTGGGGTTCTTCTTCCAGGCCTCGCGCACGCGGGCAACGGTGCGGGCCGTGAGGCTCTCGACGCCGCTCATGCCGATGACGATCGGCAGCGGCTCGGCCACCTCGATGACTTCGCGCTGCGGTTGCTCGCCGTTGCGGAACAGCATGAATTCCCCCCAGGTCGCCAGGGTGTTGTCGATCCCCGAAGGCGTCCCGTGAGCGACCTTTTCGCATTCGAACGCCAGCTCGTTGATCCGTTCGTCGCTCAGGCCGAGCGAGAAATGCGCGTCCATGGCCCGGATCACGGCCACCGCCAGTGCCGCCGAGCCACCGAGGCCCATCGCTCGCGGCACGTTCGGGAACACCTCGATACGCATGCCGCGCCCCTGCAGGCCGAGCGCCTCGAGTACCCGCGCCATCGAGCGCGCGAAGGACTGCGGGTGCTTGGCCTTGAAGTCCAGGCGCTGCTCCACGCCCCAGCGCGGGATGATCAGCTCCACGCCTTCGCGCGCGTCCTCGACGCGCGCCTGGATGGCCAGCGGGATCGGCGCTGCGATGGCGCGACGCCCGTAAACCACGGCGTGCTCGCCGAGCAGGATGATCTTGCCGTGCCCTGCCCCCAGTGTCTCGCCCTCGAGGGTCGTTTCCTCGTCCCGGCGTTCGTCCTCTTCGACCGACACCTTCGACGGCTCGGACTGCGAACGCACCTCGGCGATGATTTCCTCGGCCTTCCAGATCTTGATTTCACCCGAAGCGATCAGGCGTTCGACCACCGTGTCGAACAGCTCGGGCGGCGTGCCCGCGGCCGTGGCCACCGAGCGTGCGTGCAGGGTCATGTGCCCTTGCTGGATGCCTTCGGTGACCAGCGCGCGAATCGCCGAGAAGTTCTGCGCCAGGCCGACGGCGCCCATGACCTCGGCCAATTCGCGAGCGGACTCGACGCCGAGCATGCGCATGTTCAGCGCCACGGTGGGATTGGTCTGCAGCGGCCCGCCCACCGTACCCACCTTGATCGGAATCTCGAGCTCCCCGACCAGGTCACCGGCGTCGTTCTTGTACCACTGCGTCAGCGAGGCGTAGCGTCCGCCGCGGGCGGCGTAGGCGTGGGCACCGGACTCGATGGCGCGCCAATCGTTGCCCGTGGCCAGGGCCACGGCGTCGATACCGTTCATGATGCCCTTGTTGTGCGTGGCCGCGCGATAGGGATCGATCCGCGCGAAGTCGTTGGCCACGATAATGCCGTCGCGAACCTGCTCGCCGTCGAAGCCCTTGCCGGTGAGCTTTTCGACCGGAATCCGCACCCGTGCCCTGACCAGCGCACGATCGGTCAGGTTCGACAGGATGCGCAGGAAAACCCGCCCGTCGGCGATGTTCTCGACCAGGGAGGCGACTCCCTCGCACATCGTGTTGACCAGGTTGGCGCCCATGGCGTCGCGCGTGTCGACAAGCAGGTGGACGACCACCATGTCGCCGCCCGGCCCCTGCGAGGGATGGATGAAGACCTCCAGGTCGCGCGCGCCGCCGCCGCGGGCGATCATCTTCGGATGCAGGCTGTTGGCCAGGTTCAGAATCTCGGCCTTGCGCTGCAGCAAGGCGGCCTTGGCGCGGGAAGGATTGGCGACGTCCACGATCTGGATCTGGCCGATGAGCTGCGGCTCCATGCTCTCGACGGTGAATCCGCCGGACTCGCGCGCCAGTTTGGCCGCCGAGGAAAGCGCCGCCACGATCGAGGGCTCCTCGACGACCAGCGGTACGACGTACTCCTTTTCGTTGATCAGGAAGTTCAGCCCCAGGCCGACCGGGAGCCCCATCACCCCGATGACGTTCTCGATCATCTTGTCGGCGAGATGCACCGACAGGGTGTGCCGCCCGGACTGCAGGTCCTGGTAGTCCTCCGGCCCGAGCAGGCCGCGATCACGCACGGTCCGCACCCGTTCGGGCACGGACATCTTGTAGAAGCGGGGAATCCGGGATCGTTCCATCAACTCGTCACTCTCGTGTTACGCGCACACCCTGCAGATCGGGACGGACCGACAAGGTCTTCAATCCGGCCTGTCGGCACAGGTGGCGCATCCGCGACCCGAACTCCGGGTCGAGCGAGGCGGCCATGCCCAGGTCGCCGCCGCCGGCGCCGCAAGGCTTGTAGACGCCGGCCAGCAACTGTGAGAAGCCGCTCGCCATGCGGTGCTCGGTCGTCACGACCTCGCAGCCGACCAAATCGTTCATTTTACCCATTATTTCGCCGTAATCCGACAAACGCGCGAGGAGCGCCTCGGCATCACCCCGCTCGAGGGCTTCGACCCCCGCGCTCGCCACGCTCTGCATCTCGCCGAGCAGGCCGCCGTGCCCGCGCGGCGCAAGCTCGCGCGACCGGCGCCATGCGGCGAGCAGATCGGCCGTTGAGGCGGGCTCGCCGGCCCACACGAAGCAGGTCCGCACGGCATCCGGCATCGACAGCGGCCGGATTTCGATCTGCTCGTCGCGGATTCGGTAGGCCAGCAGACCGCCGCACAGGCTCGCGGCCAGGTCGATGCCGCTGCCGGCATTGCCTTGCGCCTCGCGTCCCGGAACCAGCAGCCTGGCGACGGTTTCAGCCGCCGATTCGCCTGGCTGGTCGCCGAGAAAGGCCGCGTGCAGCACCGCGTCGATCGCCACCGCGGTGGCGGCGCTGGAACCCAGGCCCAGCTTGACCGGCCGCTTGCCGCCGGCATCGAAGAGTTCGGCGGTGTCGATTCGCATCCGGAACGGCGTGACACGACTGCCCGCTTGAGAGATGCGGCCCAGCACGGCGTCGATCAAGGCAGCGGTCCGGGCGAATGGTGCCGGGACGGCTTCCTGCCAGCGCAGCGAACCCGAATCCTCCGGCGCGAAACGCACCGGCGGGATGTCGAGCTGCGGCGCCTCGATCCGGCAATCGGGGGCGGCGCATTCGGTCAGCTCGACGCGGCAGCGCCGATTCACGGCCTGAACGATAGCGGGTGCGCCTTCCAGTACCGCGTACTCGCCCAGCAGGACGACCTTGCCCGGCGCAGTGGCAACCCAGCGCGTCACCGGGAGGGCACCTGCGCCGCGCCGGCACCCAGGCCGGTCACCAGGATATCGTGCACGCCGGGCTGCTCAGCGAGGAGTCCGGCGACCCGCTCACTGTCGCCCGGCAGGCAGACGGCCTTGACCTGAGGGCCCGCATCGATCGTGAAAAACACGCCCGTTCCCGCCGACCGCAGGGTGCGCACGGCGTGCAGGCAGGCCAGCGTGGCCGGGTTCCAGTAGATCAGTCCCGGACGCGCCGCCAGCATCGAGGCGTGCATCTTCAACGCGCTGTGTTCCGCGGTCCGGGCCAGGGCCTCGAAGTCGCGCGAGGCGATCGCCGAACGCGCCGCGTCGAGATCGTCCGCCACCGTTTCGACCCAGGCCGGGTAGTAAGGCGAGGTTTTCATGGTGTGGTTCATGCCGTCGCGCGATCCCACGGCCTTGCTGCCCGAATCGGTGATCGCGACCACGACTTCGAGCGGCCAGTCCCCGGCCGGCAGGAGCTGATGGGCCACGGCGTCGGCACCGCTGTCGAGCGATCCGGCATCCATCTCCACGAAACCGCCGAAAATCGATCGCGCCGCCGAGCCGGAACCGCGCCGGGCCAGGCCGGACAAATCGCTCTCGGACAGGTCCAGGCCGAAAGCACGGCCGGCAGCCACCGCCAGTGCGGCGAATCCCGACGCCGACGAAGCCAGACCGGCACCGGTCGGAAAGTTGTTTCGGCTCTCCACCCGGCACGCCACCGTCTCGCCGGCCCGTTCGCGAACCAGGTCGAGTACGGCACCGACGCGCCCGGGCGGCTGGTCGACACCGTCGAGCACGAATTCGTCGGCACCCAGGGTGGGATCGGGCGTGACGGTCGTGCGCGTCTCCAGCCCGGCCAGCGTGACGGAAATCGACCCGGCAGCCGGCAGGTTCAATCGCTGGTCGCGCTTTCCCCAGTACTTGACCAGCGCGATGTTGGCACCCGCCCGCGCGGCGGCTTGTTGGAAGGACATGTCCGGATTGTGACAGTTACGAAGGCCCCAATGATACGGGCTTCGTCGGCGTCTGTGCTTGTTGGCCTCACGCCAAGGCGCGAAGGCGCCAAGTTCGCCAAGAAGAATGTTTCTGCTGATCAGTCTGAAGGCTACCAGCCATTGTCGAACAGACAGAACAAACTTCAAAAGCCCAAAAAGTGCGAAGGGTCAATCCGATTCAAGGATTTTCTTTCGCAACTCTTGGCGTCCTTGGCGCCTTCGCGCCTTGGCGTGAGGCCCACTTCCAGAGCGTCAACTGGCATCACCGCCGAAGGGTTTGAAGGTGGCCTGGGGGAACTCGACGCGGATTTCGGTGCCGGCGCCGAGTTCGCTGTCGGCGTGCAGGTGCCAGCCGAACCGATCGCACAGGCGGCGCACGATCGACAGGCCCAGGCCGTATCCCTCGTTGGAGCGGTCGTGGCCCCGATAGAACGGCTCGAACATGCGCTCGAGGTCGGTCTCGGCCATGCCGCAGCCGGAGTCCTGGACGGTCACGCCGTTGCGATCGATCAGCACGTGCACGTGCCCCTTCTCGGTGTAGCTCAGGGCATTGCGCAGCAGGTTGGTGAAGACAATGGCCAGCACCCTTTCCGGGGCGCTGATCTCGAGCAGACCATTGGCGCGCACCCCGGTGCTCACCTCTGGGCGATCGAAAGTCGATGCGATCTGCTCAAGCTGGTCGGCCAGCAGATCGTTGAGCACCACCGACGACCAGTTCAGGCGCGACTCGCTCTCGCGCGCGAGGATCAGCAGTGTCTCGACCAACGCCTCCATGTCGCGCACGGTGCGGTTCATGCGCTCCACCGTTTTGGCCCGCGCTTCCGGGTCGCTCTGCTTGGCGAGAAGGCCCAGGTTCGAGCGCAGCACTGCCAATGGCGTGCGCAACTCGTGGCTGGCGTTGCGGGTGAAGTTCCGCTCTCGCTGGATGAAGGACTCGAGCCGATGGATGAACTGGTTGAAGGCGTTGATCAGCGCCAGAGTCTCGGTATCGGTGGTTTCCCCGAACGCTTCCTCGCTGAGCTCTTCCAACTGACCCGAACGAAAGTCGTAGTTGCGAACGGCATCTGCCAGTTGGACGACCGTGGAAACGGCCCGACGCGACATGATGTACCCAAGCCAGGTCAGGAGATAGATCAGGAGAAGCACGCCGGTCAGGGGGGCGACGCCGAAGTACCAGGCCAGGGAAGACACCTGCATTTCGTCGAACACCAGGTACAGGCGGTCGTCGCCACGCTGCGACACGTGGATGACGGGGGAAGAATCATCGTGGCGATGTCCCCGCCGGAAGCCGGGTGTCTCGTCACGGAGCCAGCCCGGCACATTGGAGGGATCGCCGTTGGGGGCCATGTAGGCGGTCAGGTTGTTGGTATCCGGCAGCGGGAAATGCGGATTTTCCTCATGCTGTTCCCAGAAGTATTCCGCCTCCCCGTTCAGTGCTTCCTGCACAAGTACCCGCTCGACGACCCAGGCCGCAGCATAGACGCCGAGAACGGTGGCGATGCTGATCGCCAGCACCTGCAGAAGGAAAACGCGCACCAGCCGAGTGCGCAACCCGCCGGTGAGGAGACGATTAAACGGCTTCATTTTGCCTTGCGGAACAGGAAATGACCGACCAGCCACTGGCGCCCGCGGTCGAAGCCGAACAGCTCTTCACAGGCCATGAAGAAGATTCGCCAGCGCTGCTGCCATAGCGACGCCGCGTCGCCGTAGGTGGCCTGCATGACCGAACGGACCTCGCGGGAGCGCTGGTCGAGATTTTCCAACCAGGCACGCGCGGTCCTTGCATAGTGCTCGCCCGAATACAGCCAGCGACGTTCGATGACCACATCATCGGCGAAGTGTAACAGCGTGTCGGCACCCGGCATCAGGCCGCCGGTGAAGAAGTGGCGCCCCATCCAGTTGTCCTCCCCTTCCTTTTCGAACGGGTAGGCCAGGTAACGGTGGCAGAAAATATGCACGAACAGGCGGGCGTCCGGCTTCATCCAGCCGGCGATGCGCTCCAGGAGCTGGCGGTAGTTGCGCACGTGTTCGAACATCTCGACCGAGACCACGCGGTCGAACTGCCGGTCGAGCGACAGTTCGTTGACGTCGCAGGTGATGACGTCGACGTTGTTCAGCGCCAGATCCTTCGCTCGGGCCTCGATATGGTGGCGCTGCGAACTCGAGTTGGAGACGGCCGTGATCCGGCTGCTCGGGTAGTTCGCCGCCATCCACAACGTCAGCGATCCCCAGCCGCATCCCAGCTCGAGGATGTCCTGTCCGTCCTCCAACCCGGCGTTGCGACAGGTCTGATCGAACATGACCGTCTCGGCGTCGTCGAGATTGCCGACACCGGGCGGCCACAACGCGCTCGAGTACTTGAGGCGATGTCCCAGCACCAGCTGGTAGAAGGCGGCGGGCACCTCGTAGTGCTGTTCATTGGCGGCATCGGTTTCAATGGCGATGGCGGACTCGGCCAGCTCGTCCATCAGGGCCTGGTAGCGCTCGGATTGCGCTTCGGGATCATCAGCGCGCTCTTCTCGCAGCCGCTTGGCCAGCAAATTGCGAATGCCGCGCCGGATGAGCCAGTCGGGCACCAGGCCCTTCTCGGCCAGATCAATGGGCTTCATGAAGTCGCGCTCCGTGAAAACGAATGATTGGAGGGGTCGCCGTCGCGCCGCCGCCGGGGCCTGCCGGCCAGCCAGAACAGCGCGGGTAGCAGGAGGGCCCAGCTCAGCCCCGTAGCCAGGACGACCTGCCAGGCGGGCGCCAGCCACTCGACCGCGCCGAAACGCGAACCGGCGAAATACGACATGGGCGAGCCGATTCCGCCGAGGATGCCGATCAACAGCAGACGGTTCTTGAATACGCTCATCGAGTGATTGAGCACCAGGGCCATCGCCAGCCACAGCAGGAGAATCCAGAACGGGGCGAAATGCGTCGAGGGCCAGGGCATGGCGTAGGCGAGCAGGCCCATTTGCACCCACAGCGAGTCGAGCAAGAACCCGATGACGAGGCACAGGGAGATCATGCGCCAGTCGCTGGGATGGCGCCGGCGGGGATGCAGTTGCCACAGCGCCATCGCCGCCACCACCGAGGTACCTGTCCACCCCGCCACGCCCGCGGATGCGCCGACCACGCAAGCCGGCCAGCTGAGCTGGAACAGGCCCTGGTTGATCCAGAAATCGCGCTTCATGCGATCAACTCGCGTCCGCCGGACAGTCCGTGCCGGGCCGACGGACGCCAATCCGGACCGGCCATGAGCAGGTGCACGTCGCTGATGGCCCGCTCCCGGAAGCCGCCTTCGCAATAAGCGAGGTACCAGAGCCAGCGCCGCCGGAATGTCTCGTCAAAACCCATTTCGCGGATGCTCTCCCACTGGTCCTCGAACCGGTCTCGCCAGGCGGCCAGCGTCCGCGCATAGCTGGCGCCGAAATCGGCCAGCTCGACCAGACCGAGGCGACTCGAGCGCGCCATCGATGAGACGATGGCGCTCACCGAAGGGATGAAGGCGCCCGGAAAGACGTAGCGCTTGATGAAATCGACGTTCTTCACCGCGCTGGCGTAACGATAGTCCTCGATCGTGATGGCCTGGATCAGCGCGAGCCCGCCGGGCTCCAGCAGGGCATCGATCTTGCCCAGGTAAGTGTCCAGGTACTGATGGCCGACCGCCTCGATCATTTCGACCGACACGATCTTGTCGTATCGTCCTTCGAGGTCCCGGTAGTCACGCATCAGCAGCGTCACCCGGTCCTCGAGACCGGCCGCTTGCACCTTGCTGCGCGCGAACTCGTACTGCTCGCGCGAGATGGTGGTCGTGGTCACGCGACATCCATATTTCTCGGCGGCGTGAATCGCCAGTCCGCCCCAGCCGGTGCCGATTTCCAGCAGGTGGTCTTCCGGACCGAGGTCGAGCTTGCGGCAGATCCGGTCGAGCTTGTTGACCTGGGCCTGCTCGAGCGTTTGCTCTTCGGCCGTGTACAGGGCACTGGAATACATCATCCGCTCGTCGAGCCAGGCCTCGAAGAACTCGTTGCCCAGGTCGTAGTGCGCGGCGATATTGCGGCGACTGCCGCGCAGACTGTTGCGGTTGAATGCGTGCCACACCCCGAGCAGGACGTTGGTCACTCGCGCCACGCCGGTTTCCATCTCGTCGAGCACCCGCCGATTGCGCGAGAGCACCTGGACGACAGCGACCGGGTCAGGGCTGTCCCAGAGACCGGCCATCCAGGCCTCCGCCGCACCGACGCTGCCGCCGCTGGCCATCAGGCGCCAGAAGCGCAGGTCGTGGATCACTACGGTCGCCTGTAGCGAATCCTCGGGCTCACCCAGCGCGTATTCGCCATCGGCGTCCTCGATGGTCAGTCGGCCCTGCTCGATCGAACCCAGGCGGGCAAGCACGCGGGCGCGCAGCCAGCGGTCGAGCCCGCCGCCGGAACCGACATCCGCTTCGTCGATCGTTCTATCCGTGTGCGTCATTGCGTCACCTTGTCCGGATGGGAGTGAAACGGCGTCTTCTTCAACCAGAGCCTGAATGCCTGCCAGTAGATCGCCGCGACGACCTTGGCCGTCATCAGTGGGAACTTCAGCGGCATGCGGCGCATGGCTGCCGAAGTCATCGGCTCCATGCTCAAGAGCATCCCGACCGAGAAGTATTGTCGGCCCGCCTGCTTCAGGCGCATGTGAATGCGCAACCGCTCGTCCTCGACGCGGAATCGCCAGTCGTAGCGCATATCCATCGGCATGAAGGGAGAGACGTGGAAGACCTTGTCGAATCCAAAGCGATAGTCGGGCCCGGACTGGTCGCGGCAATCGAGCACATAGGCATGCCGCTCGTTCCAGGGCGTGTTGTGCACCTCCGCGACGATCGCGTTCAACCGCTCGTTCCGATCGAGACAGAAGTAAAAGCTGACCGGATTGAAGCAAAAGCCCCACTGGCGCAGGTGAGCCAGCAGGAGTATCCGCCCCTCGGGCCGGCGACCGGTTTCCTCCGCCACCCGATCCAGCACTGCCCGGCGAAGCGAGCGATCAAGCGGCCGCAGGAAGTCACCGCGCCGGAAGCTGACCAGGTTGCGGCCCTCCATCGACCACAGCCGGCTGCGGCCGAAGACATCCGGAATCCGGTCGATGTCGAGCAGGGTGTAGCTGGTGCGGTAGACGAAGCGGTGCGGCCTGGGCGTCACGCGCTCGTGCCACACACGGCCGGTGGCGATCGCGCTATCCATGGCGGGCCTCGATGTCGTCGATGACGCGCCGGGCGCTGCGGGCGCCGTCCTCGTGAAATCCCCAGCCCCACCAGGCACCGCAGAACCAGGTTCGGCGCAAGCCGTTGATGTCGCCCCATCGCGACTGGGCGGTCACGGCCTCCGGCGTGAAAACCGGATGAGCGTAGTTGCGACGCACGAGAACCCGGGCCGGATCGATCAGCTCGGTCTGATTGAGCGAGACCACGAAATGCTGTCGGCTCTCGATGTTCTGCAGCAGGTTCATGTAATAGGAGACCCGGCAGCGCCTGCCCTCCTCACCGTCGATGCGGACATTCCAGGCCGCCCTGGCCGCCGGCCTGGACGGCAGCACCGAGACATCGGTGTGCAGAACGGCCTCGTTGGGCTGGTACGGGACGGCGGAAAGGACGCAGCGCTCGACCGGGCTGGCGTCGGCCAGGAGTTCCAGCGCCTGGTCCGAATGACAGGCGAGAACGATCGCGTCGAAGCGCGCCTCGTCCCTGGGCGTTCTGACGACCACACCCTCGTCGGTCCGCTCGACCCCCCGAACGGGCGTGGCGATCTCGAACCGGGCGGCACAGCGCCGGGCCGATTCGACGTACTGTCGGCTGCCGCCGTGGACGGTTTCCCAGGCCGGGCGCTCGCCCAGGGTCAGCATGGCGTGATTGTCCATGAAGGCCAGGAGGTGCTTCATGGGGAATTGCTTGACGTCGCCCATCGGCGCCGACCAGAGCGCCGAGGCCATTGGCAGCATGTGCCGCGACGCGAACATTTCGCCCAGACCGCTGTGCTCGAGCCACTCCCCGAGCGTGATGCGCTCGTCGAGTTCGGCCAGAAGAGAAGGCGCTCGCCGGTAGAAGCGGGCAATGTCGAGGACCATGCCGTGAAAACGCGGGCTGAGCAGGTTGCGGCGCTGGCAGTAGAGTCGGCCGAGGGTGCTGGCGTTGTACTCCATCCCCGAACCGGTATCGCTCACGCCGAAGCTCATGTCGGTCCTGCTTGAGCTTACTCCCAGCGATTCGAACCACGCCGTCAACAGCGGGTAGTGCCGGCGGTTGAAGACGATGAATCCCGTGTCGATGTTCCGTTCGACGCCCTCGTCGTCGACGATCTGGGTATCGGCATGGCCACCGAGGCGGTCGGCCGCTTCGAAGACGGTCACCTCGTGACGATTCGAAAGATGCCAGGCGGCATACAGACCGGACACGCCACCGCCGACGATCGCGATCTTCATGACTTGACTCGCCGCGCCTCGCGGATTCGAACGGGCACCGGCTTGAGACCGCTGACCAGCCCGAACCAACTCATCATCCTGAGCAGATAGTAGCTGATGTCGACCTCCCACCAGAAGAAGCCCTGCCGAGCCGAGCCGGGGAAGTGGTGATGGTTGTTATGCCAGCCTTCACCGAGCGTCAGGAGCGCAAGGAAGAAGTTGTTGCGGCTGTCGTCCCGTGTCGCGTAACGCCGACTACCCCAGACATGGGCGAGCGAATTGATGGTCAGCGTGACGTGGATCAGCACGACGGTGGAAAGGAAATAGCCCCAGACGAGCAATTGCATGCCGCTGGTCTCCAGCCCTGGGGCCAGCCAGTTCAGGAAGCTGCCGAGACCGAAGAGCGCCGCCGCGAAGATCACCGGCACGAGCAGGTCATAGCGATCCAGCCAGCGCAGTTCCGGGTAGACGATCAGGTCGGGAATCTGGTCGGCCCGCGTTTCGAAGTTTTCGCGGCAGAGAAACCACCCCATGTGGCTCCACCAGAAACCGTGCCGTGGCGCGTGGACGTCCTGGTCCGTATCGGCATGCCGATGATGGTGCCGGTGATGGGCCGCCCACCAAAGCGGGCCGCGCTGCGTGGCCGAGGCGCCGATCAGGGCGAAAAGGAACTGGACCGGCCGGCTGGTGCGAAAAGTCCGATGCGAAAAGTAGCGGTGATAGAAAGCCGTGATGGCGAACATCCGCAGGAAGTAGCTCGCCGCGAAAACCACGACGGCCGTGGTGGAGACGCCCACGAACAACACGCCCAGGCAGGCCAGATGCAGCCCGATGAAGGGAATGATGCGCAGCCAGTCGACCCGACGGGGATCGTCGGTGTCGTCCCGAAAACGCTGCTGGGAATCGAACCAGGCGAAAAATTGCTGCATTTCTTACGTTTATCCAATCCGATTGGCCGCAGATTAAACGCCCCGGCCCATCAAGTCGGCGTGAAGTCGTTCCTTCACTCCGGCTGAACATGCGAGCGGGCATGATCCTGGCCATGAAAACAAACAGAAAAACGATCAGCTGTCTTGCCGCCGGCCTCGTGCTCGGGGCGACTGCGGCCTGCGCCGGGAGCGGACCGATGATGGACGAACGGACCGTCGACGCCTACCACCAGGCACTGGAAGCCATGCCCGGCGACAGCGCCGGTGTGGATCGGGGAGTCGACACTTTCCGCCAGACCTACGCGGACCTGACTCGCGATGACCTGGCGGAGCGGATTGGCGAACTTTACGCTGAAGAAATCTACTTCAACGACACCGTGCACATCATCCGCAAGCGGTCAGACCTGGTCGACTACATGGCTCGAACCGGATCGAATCTGGAGGAGAACAGCGTCGTGGTTCACCGCGTCGTCCGGGACGGTGCCGACGTCTACGTGCGCTGGGAAATGTCTTTCCTGACCCGGGCCGCCGGCAAACGGGTCGAGTCCCACTCGATCGGCATGACGCACCTGCGTTTCAACGCCGATGGCCGGATCATTCTCCACCAGGACTTCTGGGACAGCGGCAGCGCCCTCTATGCCCACCTGCCCGTGGTCGGCTTTTTCGTCCGGCGCGCCCAGGGAGCGATGCAGTGAACCGCCCGCTGACCGCAAGCCTCCTTCCCGCAACGGTCCTGGCGATTTCGGCGCTTCTTTCGACCGCCGGTGAAGCTTCTGCCGGAAAGACCGACCTGCAGAAATGCTCCGAGGTGGAGCTGAAGGTCATCGGCCTGTTCAGCGTCGGCACCGCCAGCCTTCACCTGGCCGACTGCGACGACAGGGACCGCATCCTGGATCGCGTTCCCAAGATGTTCTCCCTGGAACTCGACCGCGACATTGCGGGTCCGGACCTCATCGACAGCGCCAACGACCTGCTGGTCGAGAACCTCGATCTCGAATCCCGCGGGGCGCTCCCGGAGGAACTGGCCTGCCTGGCCAACGCCTACGTCGACGCGGTCGAGGGAGAACGCTTCGACGTCGTCTACCAGCCTGACGAACGCCTGGCGCTCTACCGCAACGACGAGCTGCTCCGCGAATGCCCCGACCGCGGGCACGGCCATCAGTTCTTCCAGATCTGGTTCGGCGAGGAACCCTTCAACGAGCGCATGAAGGAGGCCCTGCTCGAGCGCGCGTCGAGTCCCTGATCAATGCAATTTCGATCGGACCCTGTCGCTGATTCGCCTCACGCCAAGGCGCGAAGACGCCAAGGTCGCCAAGTAACCAGGAAATCAGTTCATTACTAATTTGGGCAACAGCCCCTCGGATATTGCTTCAATCAAGGCCGCTTACTCTTCTGCTTCTTTTTCTTCTGCTTCTTTCCTTGGCGACCTTGGCGTCTTCGCGCCTTGGCGTGAACCTCACTTCCAGAGCGTTTCTGACTAAGCCACCCACACCTGCTGGGCGTTGACGAATTCGCGTATGCCGTGCGGGCCGAGCTCGCGGCCGATGCCCGAGCGCTTGACGCCGCCGGAGGGAAGCCTCGGATCGGTCTTGACGATGCCGTTGACCGCAACCTGGCCGGTTTCCAGCCGCCGCGCGATGGCGACGCCGCGTTCCGCGCGCGTCCACAGCGCCGCGGCCAGTCCGTAGTCCGTGTCGTTGGCCAGCGCCACCGCCTCGTC
>JAZBPT010000162.1:0-15600 GCA_036351755.1 Wenzhouxiangella sp.
GCCGACCCAGGTGTTCTCGTCGCGCGGATCGCCGCCGGGCAGCTTGCCCACCTGCTCGCAGAGCTTGTCGCTGAAAGCCTCGTAGATATCGTCGTGGACGATCACGCGCTGCACCGACACGCAGCTCTGGCCGGACTGGTAGTAACCGCCGAAGACCACGCGAGCGACCGCGTCGTCGAGATCGGCGTCGTGATCAACCAGGCAAGCGGCGTTGCCGCCAAGCTCCATGACTACCGGCTTCTTGCCGGCCGCGGCCTTGAGTTTCCAGCCGACCAGGTCGGAACCGGTGAAACTCATCATCTTGAGGCGCTCGTCCTCGGTGAAGCGCGAGGCGGCGTCCCGGTCGACGCAGAGGATCGAAAACGCGCCCTCGGGCAGGTCGCACTCGGTCAGGATCTCGCCGATCAGCAGTGCCCCGACCGGCGTCTTGCCCGCCGGCTTGAGGATGAACGGGCAGCCGGCGGCGATCGCCGGGGCAATCTTGTGGGCCACCAGGTTGTAGGGGAAATTGAACGGCGTGATGAACGAAACCGGCCCGATGGGCACTCGCTTCCACATGCCCGTGTACTTTTCCGCGCGCGGGCTGATGTCCATCGGGATCACTTCGCCGCCGATGCGCGTCGCTTCCTCGGCGGCGACCTGGAAGGTCTCGATCAGGCGCGTGACTTCGCCCTTGGCGTCCCGGCGAACCTTGCCGCCCTCGACGATCAGAACCTCGATGAGCTCCTCTTCGCGCTCACGGAACCGCTCGACGCAGTGCAGCAGCGCGTCGCGGCGCTTGTAGGCGGGCAGCTCGGCCATCGGCCGGGTCGCCTTGACCGCCGCGGCGACGGCCTCATCGACGATCGAATCGTCGGCCTGGGCGGCTCGCCAGGCCACCTCGCCGGTATGCTTGTCCAGCACCTCGAGGTCTTCGTTGGCGAACACGGCCTGGTTCGCAAGGTAGTAGGGCAAGACTTTAGCGGTCATGGCGGCGCTCCGGAGTGGGAAACTGAAATCACATTAACGCACTACCCGTTAAGTTGCACCGAACGAGGGCCAACCAGCCAACCAGCCAACCAGCCAACCAGCCAACAAACTATAATCACGGCCATGGGCAACCGACTCTCCAAGATCTATACACGCACCGGCGACGACGGCACCACCGGCCTGGGCGACGGCAGCCGCACGGCCAAGGACAGCCGCCGCGTCGAGGCCTACGGCACCGTCGACGAACTCAATTCGGTCATCGGCGTAGTGATTGCCGAACTCAACAAGGCCGATGGACTCGACGAGCTGGCCAGCCTGCTGCTCGACGTGCAGCACCATCTCTTCGACCTGGGCGGCGAGCTGTGCATCCCGGAAAGCGAGATGATCGCCGACAGCCACATCGAACGACTCGAAGGCGAACTGGATCGGCTCAACGAATCGCTTCCCCGGCTCAAGGAATTCATCCTGCCGGGCGGCTCACCGGCCGCCGCTCACGCGCACCTCGCGCGGACGGTCTGCCGGCGGGCGGAGCGGCGCGTGATCGCGCTGGCACGGCACGAACCGGTCAACGAGCCGGCCATCCGCTACCTCAACCGTCTGTCGGATCTCCTATTCGTGGTCGCCCGCACAGCGGCTCGCGCCTCGGGCGCCGGCGAGGTGTTCTGGAACCACGAACGCAAGTAGGGCTGAGCCGCATGCTGCGAATCATCTCCCATCCCGACTGTGCCGGGCACATCACCCCCAGCGAGCATCCGGAATCCCCCGCCCGACTGGCGGCGGCCATGCGCGGCCTGGAGCGAATGAGCAACGTGCATTTCCGCCAGGCCACGCCGGTGGACGACGCCACGCTGAGACTGGCCCATACACCGCACCACATCGACTACATCAAGCGCCTGGACGCTGAGGGCAGGCGCGAAGCCATCGATCCGGACACGTGGTTTGGCCCGGGCTCCCTGAAAGCCGCCCTCCTGGCCGCAGGGGCCGCCTGCGACGCCGTCGACCAGGTTTTGGAAGACCGCTGCCAGCGTGCTTTTGCGGTTGTGCGCCCGCCCGGGCACCACGCCGAGTCGCACCGGGCGATGGGCTTTTGCCTGTTCAACAACATCGCGCTGGCCGCGGCCCGCGCGATGAAGACGCACGGCCTCGAGCGAATCGCCATCTGCGATTTCGACGTACACCACGGCAACGGCACCGAAGAGATCGTCTCGGGCAACGACGAAATCGTGTTCGTGTCCTCCCACCAGGCCCCGCTTTATCCGGGAACGGGCGATCCGGAGACGACGCTGGCCGGGAATGTGCTGAACGCCACGCTGTCTCCCGGCGCGACCAGTGACGCCTTCCGGGATGCCTGGCTTTCGCAGCTCCTCCCCCGCGTGGCGGCTTTCAAGCCCCAGCTGATCCTGGTTTCGGCCGGCTTCGACGGACACTACGAGGATCCGCTTGCGCAGCTACGGCTCAAGGACGACGACTACTACTGGATCGGACAGGAGCTTCGCAAGGTGGCCGACCAATACGCGAAGGGCCGCCTGGTCGCCTCGCTGGAGGGCGGCTACAACCTCGCCGCCCTGGAACGCTCCGTACAGGCCTTCGCCGACGCACTGGTCTGAGGGCAGAGGGCAGAGGGCAGAGGGCAGAGGGCAGAGGGCAGAGGGCAGAGGGCAGAGAAAGCGTATTGACTAGCGGTTTCGGTCCTCTGTCCTCCGTCCTCTGATCTCCGAACTGGAGCGGGCGAAGGGAATCGAACCCTCGTCTCCAGCTTGGGAAGCTGGGGTAATGCCATTATACGACGCCCGCACTGGTCAATATCCTAGCCAGCACCCGCCGCTTTGACAATCCCCCGAAACGAAGAAGGCCCCGCACCTTTCGGTAACGGGGCCCTTTCTTCTTGTTGTTGCTCTTTGACCGGTCAGGCGTGACCGTGCTTGATCAGGACCAGCTCGTGATTGAGGCCCTTGGCCAGGCTGATGCACATGAACAGCAGGATAACGACGAAGGGCAACCCCGTGCTCACGGCGCCGGCCTGCAGCGCATTGAGCGCGGCGTCACCGCCAACCGCCAGCAGCACACCGGCCACGACACCCTCGGTCACGGCCCAGAAGATGCGCTGGGGAACCGGAGCGTCGAGCTTGCCGCCGGCCGTGATGCTGTCGATCACCAAGGACCCGGAGTCCGAGGAGGTGATGAAGAACACCAGTACCAGGACAATGGCCAGGAACGAGGTGATTGCCGTCATCGGCAGCTCATTCAGCATCTGGAACAGCGCCAGCGAGGAATCCCCGATGCCGCCGGCGAGTTCGCCGACACCGGCAACGACCTGGTCGATACCGGCACCGCCGAAAGCGCTCATCCACACGACGGTCACGACCACCGGCACGATCAGCACCGCGGTCATGAATTCACGAACCGTCCGGCCGTGCGATACACGGGCGATGAACATGCCGACGAACGGACTCCAGGAAATCCACCAGGCCCAAAAGAAGATGGTCCAGGCGTGATAGAAAGTCTGGTCTTCACGTCCAACCGGGTTCGACAGCGGCAGCATGTATTCGATATAGCCCCACACGGTCGTGCCCATGTTGGCCAGGAAGGCCACGAAACCGCCGGCGATCATGGTGAAGATCAGCAGGGCGGCGGCCACGAACATGTTGAGGTTACTCAGTACGCGCACACCGCCGTGGATGCCTCGGACGACCGAAACGACGGCCACGGCGGTCACGCCGATGATGATGGCGACTTGCGTCATCAATCCGCCGTCGACGTCGAACAGGAACGACATGCCGCCGGCGGCCTGCTTGGCCCCCAGGCCGAGCGATGTCGCCAGGCCGAACAGCGTGGCCAGTACCGCCAACGTGTCGATGAAATGGCCGAACCAGCCCCAGACGCGATCACCCAGCAGAGGGTAAAAGGTCGAGCGGATGGTCAGCGGCATGCCCTTGTTGTAGCAGAAGAAAGCCAGGGACAAAGCGACCACGCCGTAGATGGCCCAGGGATGCAGACCCCAGTGATACATGGTGGCGCCCAGAGAGGCCTCTGCGTTGCCGCCGCCGACGTTAAGCGGTGTCCCGTACCATTCGGTGAAGTAACCCACCGGCTCGGCAACGCCCCAGAACATCAGGCCGATGCCCATGCCGGCCGCGAAAAGCATCGCGAACCAGGAAAGATAGCCGAACTCGGGTTTGGCGTCCTGTCCGCCCAGTCTGATCTTGCCGACCGGCAGAATGATCAGGGCAACGCAGAACAATACGAAGATATTACCTGCGGTCAGAAAAAGCCAGTCGAAAGTCTCGCCGATCCAGACACGCGTCGCGTTGAGCGCATCGTTGGATACGTCGGGAAAGATCAGCGACCCAACGACAAACAACACGATCAGCGTAGCGGCAATCGCGAAGACGGGGTGATGAATATCCATCCCCATGGCTTCGACGTTGTCCTGGCCGACCTCATAGTCGGTGTCGTAGATCTGCTCGATCTGTTCGATTTCTTTTGGTTTCTGGTTCTGTTCGTCGAACTCACTCATGATTTGCTCTCCCTTCCTTGGAACCCTCTTTCAAGAAAAAGACCCGATGCCGCCACCATGTTGGCTGGTGGGTAGCGGTCATCGGGTCTGACGGGTCCACGGCTATTTAGAAGTAGTAGCCGAAGTTGATGTTGAAACGGGTATTCGTACCGGGTTCGGTGGTTGAATCCATCGTTCCGCCGACGAAAGGCTGGTTCTCGGCCTGAATGAAATCGATGTACGTGTAGAGACCGCCGGCCGACACTGCCACGCCGGTGACATTCATCCAGGTATCTTCGAGGCCGCCCGACTTGTCCGTAACGAGTGAATAGTCGTTGTAGAAGGTCAGGTTGGAAACCGGACCCCAGTTCACCGGAAGGCTGTATGCCACGTTGCCGGTGTAGGACGTCGCTTCCGCCGCGATGGTGTCGAAGAAATCGTAAGCACCGACGGCCATGCGCTGCATGCCGTTGTCCATGTCGTATTCGTACTCGGTCGCCTGCAGCTGTACATTCCAGGGGCCGTAATTACCGACCAGGTGGGCGGCGAAAGCCGACTGGCTGCCAATGCTGTCGCTGGCGTTGTCCACGACATCCCCATACTGGCCGGAAAAGCCCAGTTCGGTGGAGTAGTCCGTACCGTGTCCAAGCGTATACGCGACACGACCGTTGATGATATTGCTGTCGAAGGCGTAATTACCCGGAGCGGCATAGCTTCCCTCGCCCGGACCTCTCGCACCCACGATATCGTAGGAGTAGCGGTCGTTGAGGAAGTTCGGGAAGTCGCCGCCGTCGAAGCCGAAGTAACCGTCCGAACCGCCCAGCTCGTCGTTCCAGTAGAACGCGCCCTGGATGTTCAGCGGACCCTCGTCGTAGATCAGCTTGGCGCCGAAATCGTAGTCGTCCTCGAGCCCGAGATAGTAATTCGAACTGAAGAAGAAGCTGTGGGAGTTATACGGCGTGACACCGAAGGGCACCTGGTTGACGCCGATCTGGCCCTGAAGCGAGTCCGTGAAGTCGTAGCCGGCCCAGGCGTGGTGAATGACGTTCATGTACTGGTACCAGCGCCACTCGGCCGAAAGGATCACGTCCCCGACGGTACCGTCGAAGTTAAGCCGGACGGTATCCATTTCCAGCGTGCCGTTGTTTTCCTTGGAGGAATCGTTGTAATCCTCCAGCACATACTGGAAGCGGACCGCGCCGCCCACATCGATCTCGGTGGACTTCTTCTCGTCGTAGGTCGCGGAAGCAATTTCCTTGACCTTTTCCTCGTCCGCGCCGCCTTCCTCGACGTCGGCGAGACGGGACTCCATTTCTTCGCGCTTTTGCTCTTCTTCGTCGCGCTCTGCACGCAAATCGTCGAGTTGACGCTGCATTTCAAGGAGCTGCTGCTGCATGCGGTCGATCTGCTCCTTGAGCATATCGGCCTCGTCCTGACCTTCCGATGCACTCGCAACGGAAAGAGTGCATGCCAGGACCAGGAATGCAGTCAGTCTCAACCAGGATGGCTTGCGCATCTTGCTCTCCCTTAACAATAAGTCTGTGAATCACCTTCGGTAGCCACGAAGGAGCCCGAACGGACCAGGAGAGCTTGCGCAGAGCGCACTTGCCTAAACAAGCGCGCCGGAGCAGAGGATCCCCTCGATGTTCCGACTCGAACGCGCTACTGAAGCTCGAGATTAATGTCACCTTAACAGACGCGCATAACCGAACGCAAACAAGTATATGATCCGCATCACCTTTTGTAGTGGCGGTGTAGCGCCAGGTTCATCTCGCCCAGTTCCCTTCTTGCACGGTGGAGGTCGCGGTCCCGTTTGGCAGGTTGTGCGGCGATCTTGCGGACGTAAGACGTGTCGAATCGATGAAACCGGGCTCCGGCGACGATCAGGTCGGCATACCAATCGAACGGCAGGAGATCGTCCGAGAGCCACTGCGTGGGCGCCAGGTAGGTGAACGCCTGGACTTCTTCACCGTCGAGTCGCACGGCTATCGGCAGGGTCTCGTAGCCGTGCCCCCAACCCTCGAAAACATCCAGCAGACGAATCTGGTCGCGCTGCAGGCGGTAAGCGGCCGCATACGCGACATGGCCGGTATCGGGCGCTGCGCGGAGGTTGGCCTTGGCCGAACCGTCACCGCCCCGCTTGTCGAACTGAAGCGACCAGCCGGACAGCCTTACTGCGCCCAAGAATTCTACCGCTCCCACACGCGCCTCGAGCCGACGCGGGTGCAGGTTGGATCCGTATGCCAGGTAGACGCGCAACGGCATGGCGCCTAGACGAGGCCGCGCGGCCTGAACAACCGGTCATGCAGATTGAGTGCGTAGCGATCGGTCATGCCGGCGACGTAATCGAGCACCTGGGTGAGGCGATCAGCATCGGCAATGCAGTAACTGTCGGGAATGCGTTCCGGGTGAGCGAGCAGGTACTCGACCAGTTGGTGGATCACGCCACGAGCGCGTTCGTTCTGAGCCAGAGCTTCCGGGCGCAGATAGACACGCTCGAACATGAATTCGCGGAAGCGCTTCATCGCCTGCAGGACATCGGCCCGCATGACGACCTTGCCACGCCTGATCGATTCATCGATCACGGCCTCGATCATGGCGTTGATCCAACTGCGTCCCTCGAGCGGCCCGAGGACAGCGATGACATCGGCCGGAACGTCGTCGGCCTCGATGACACCGGCTCGAAGCGCATCCTGGAGATCGTGATTGAGATAGGCGATGCGATCGGCGTAGCGGCAGGCCCAGCCTTCCGCACTATGCGGGGGCGGCTTGACGCGCCATGTGTGGGCACGAATGCCGTCGAGCACTTCCCAGGTCAGGTTGCGCGGTTCCAGGACCCGGAAGATTCGGACCCCCTGCTCGGAGTGCAGCCATTCGCCACCCTCGACGTAGTCCGAAAGCGCAGCCTCGCCGGTGTGTCCGAAGGGCGTATGGCCGCAATCGTGGGCGAGGCAGATGGCCTCGGTCAGCGTTTCGTTCAGGCCCAGCGCGGCGGCCAGGGACCGGGCGACCTGGGTGACCTGCAGGGTGTGCGTCATCCGGGTGACGAAATGGTCGCCCTCGGGATTGATGAACACCTGCGTCTTGTGCTTGAGCCGGCGGAAGGCCTTGGAGTGGAGAACGCGGTCGCGATCGCGCTCGAACTCCGTGCGATAGGCGTCGGGCTGTTCTTGGACTTCGCGCCCGCGGGTATCGAACGATCGGGTGGCCAACGGCGAAAGCTGGCGCTCGCGGGCCTCGCGCTGCGCCCGCGTGACCGCCGTGAGCGTGACCGTTTCGGACGCCGTTTCCATGAACAACAGTCTACAGGGCCCGCTTCACAGCGTCGTCGAACCCCACCAGGACGCGATCGTCCAGCTCGAAGACGGGTCGCTTGATCAGCGTCGGATGCTCGAGCAGCACCTGCGGCGCCGACTGCGGATCCTCGGCCCGGGCACGCTCGGATTCTCCCAGGCCGCGCCAAGTCGTCGAGCGCCGGTTGACCAGGCGATTCACGCCGACCGATTCCACCCAGCGCCGGAGGGCAGACTCGTCCGGTCCGTCTTCGCGAAGATCGCGCCATGCGAAGTCCCGACCAGAGGTCTCCAGCCATTGCCGCGCCTTACGGCAGGTGTCGCAACTCTTGATTCCATATACGATCATGATTTCTCCAAATCTGGGAACGGCCGGCGCCCCGCGCAAGCCGACAGGCCTTGAATCGGGGGCTGGCACCATTATATCGCGTTATGCTAATATACATTCACCACTGAATGCAGGGAAAGACATGAACTCGCGATTCCTAATGCTGGCCGCCGCAGTCATCGGGGCGACCGCCCTCTCCGCCCCGTCAGAAGCCGTGGAATGGGCGCCCGTCGAGCGGGAGAGCCTAGTCGAATCGGTGCGCCTGGACGGCATGGTCGAAGCGGTCCAGGAAAGCACGGTTTCCGCGCAGACGGCCGGCACCATCGTTGAACTGCCCTACGACGTCGACGACATCGTCGAGTCCGGAACCCTCATCGCCCGGCTCGAGGATACGGAACAACGCGCCCGACTGCAGCAGGCCGAAGCGAATCTCGAAGAAGCGCAGGCCAGTCTCGAGGATGCGCAGCAGCGCTACGCTCGCATCGAACCCCTGGCCGAGCGCGGCGTCGCCTCGCAGTCCGACCTGGACCAGGCCCGCAATGCGCTCAATGCAGCCCGAGCCCGCGTCACAAGGGCTCAAAGCGGCGTTGAGGAAGCACGCGAGCAACTCGACTACACGCGAATCACGGCGCCCTACGGCGGCGTCATCACCGCCCGTCACGTCGAGCTCGGGGAGTCCGTGCGGCCCGGACAGGCCCTGATGAGCGGCTTTGCACTCGACCCCCTGCGCGTGGTCGTGTCGGTGCCGCAGCGCTATATCGACCTGGTGGACGATGAAAGCGATCTGCGCGTGATACTCGATGACGGTCGCGAGATGACGATCGGAAAGATCACGCGCTTTCCCTTCGCCGACTCGCCCGGCCACGGCGTAACCGTCCGCATCACCTTCCAGAACGGAAAGATGGATGTCTACCCCGGGCAGTTGGTGCGCGTGATGCTGCCGGTCGAGCGGCGCGAGGCCCTCTGGATTCCCGCCGACAGCCTGCTGCGGCGCAGTGAGCTGCGCGCGGTGTTCGTGCGCGACGAGTCCGGCCCGCCCCGCCTGCGGCAGGTTCGCATCGGCGCGCGCGAGGGCGATCGTCTCGAAGTCCTGTCGGGCTTGAGCGAAGGCGAGGAGGTCGCACTCGACCCCGAGGCGATCTTTGCCCGGAGCGAGGCGCAATGAGCGACAAACAGCCGAGTATGGGCCCGTCGGGGCGCATTGCCCGAGTCTTCCAGGACTCCAGGCTGACGCCCCTGCTCGCCGCGGTCGGGATCATCGCCGGCATGCTTGCAGTGGTGGTGACCCCCAAGGAAGAAGAGCCGCAGATCGACGTCACGATGGCCGATGTGTTCGTGCCCTTCCCCGGCGCCAGCGCGGAGGAAGTGGAGTTCCTGATCACCAATCCGGGTGAGCAGATCTTCGACGAGATCTCGGGCGTCAAGCACGTCTATTCGACGTCGCGCCAGGGCCAGGCGGTGATCACCGTCGAATTCGAAGTCGGCATTCCGCGACAGGACGCCCTGGTTCGCCTGTACAACAAGGTCTACTCCAACAGCGACTGGTTTCCCGCCGACCTCGGCGCGGGGCCGCCCGTGGTCAAGCCCAAGGGCATCGACGACGTCCCGATCCTGACCCTGACGCTTCACGACCCCACCGGCCGCCAGACCGGCGAGGACCTGACCCGGTTGGCGCATACCCTGGAAGTCGCCCTCAAACGGGTCGCCGGCACCCGTGACGTCTATACCATCGGCGGGATTCCGGACCGCGTCGACGTCGTCTTCGACCCCGAAAGGCTGGCCGGCTACGGCCTCACCCTGGCCGACATCCGAAACGCATTGCAGGCCGCCAACAGCGCCGCTGGCGAATCGCGCATCGTCCGCGACGGCATCTCCATCCCGCTCCAGCCGGGCAGCCTGCTGGAAACGACCGAACAGGTCCGGCGCCTGGTCGTCGGCCTGCACGGCGACACGGCCGTGCGCCTCGGCGACGTCGCCGAAGTCAACCGCGGCGAAACCGTACCCGACCGCAGCGTCATGCTCGGTTTCGGTCCCGGCGGCGAAGGCGAGCAGGGCCGTGTCCATCCGGCGGTGACCCTGGCCGTCGCCAAGAAGCCCGGCGAGAACGCCATCGACATCGCCGATGCCGTGCAGGCCCGGCTCGACAGCCTCCACGGCCGCGTCATTCCCGACAACACCGAAGTGCTGGTCACGCGCAACTACGGCGAGACCGCCTCGGCCAAGGCCCGCTCGCTGATCCGCGACCTGGTCTCGGCGACGGTCTCGGTGATCCTGCTCGTGCTGGCCACGATGGGCTGGCGCCAGGCCCTGATCGTCGGCCTGTCCGTGCTGGTCACGCTGCTGCTGACCCTGGTGTTCTCCTGGGCCTGGGGTTTCACGCTCAACCGCGTCTCCCTGTTCGCCCTGATCTTCTCGATCGGCATCCTGGTCGACGACGCCATCGTCATCGTCGAAAACGTCCACCGCCGCATCAGCATCTCGAAACGCCCCATTCGCGACATCATCCCCGCCGCGGTCGACGAGGTGGGCACGCCGACGATCATGGCCACCCTGACGGTCATGGCCGCCCTGCTCCCCATGGCTTTCGTAACCGGCCTGATGGGGCCCTACATGGGGCCGATTCCCATCAACGCCTCGGCGGGCATGGTGCTCTCGCAGGTCGTCGCCTTCGTGCTGGCGCCCTGGCTGGCGGTCCGCCTGCTCTGGCGAGGCAAGGGAACCGAGGACGGTTCGGGCGAACAGGCGGAGAAATCCACCGAGGGTATCAACCCGCGCCTGCATCGTCTGTTCTCGGCCATGTTCACGCCATTCCTGGGCGACAACCGCAAGCGGCGCTGGCTGCTGGCCGGCGGCGTGGTGGGACTCACCCTGCTCGTCGCCCTGCTGCCGGTCTTCCAGGCGGTCGTTCTCAAGATGCTGCCCTTCGACGACAAGTCCGAGCTCCAGGTCGTGGTCGACATGCCCGAGAACACCCCCATGGAAGAGACCATGCGCGTGCTGCTGGAAATGGGCGAATACCTCTCGAATGTCGAATCGGTGTCCAACTGGCAGGCCTATGCCGGCACGGCCTCGCCGATCAACTTCAACGGCCTGGTGCGGCAGTACTACCTCAGGGGCGAGCCCTACCACGGCGATCTCCAGATCAACCTGGTCGACGAGCGCGACCGCCAGTCGCACGAGATCGCGCTGGACCTGCGCGCCCCCCTGACGGCCATCGGCGAGCGCTTCGGCGCGGCCGTGAAGATCGTCGAGGTTCCGCCCGGTCCGCCGGTTCTTTCCCCGGTGGTTGCCGAAGTCTACGGCCCCACGCCCCAGGCGAGAGCCGAGCTGGCCGGCAAGCTCGCCCGGCAAATGGAGAACATCGACGGCCTGGTCGACATCGACACCACCGTCACCGCCCCGACGACGCAGTGGCGTGTGGTGGTCGACCGACACCGGGCGGCAACCCTGGGCGTTTCCCAGGCCCAGGTGGTCGATGCCCTGGCCGTCGCCCTGGGCCAGCGCAATGTCGATTACCTGCGCGATGCCGGCGCCAAGTACGCCGTGCCCATCCGCGTGATCCTCGACGAGGGCGACCGGGCGCAGCCCTCGGCCCTGATGTCCCTGCCGGTGACGAACCGCGAGGGGGAAATGATCCGCCTGGCCGACGTGGCCCGTATCGAGGAATCGCAATGGCCGGGTTTGATCCAGCACAAGGACCTGCTGCCGGTGACCTACGTCACCGCCGACATGGCCGGCGAGGTCGACTCGCCGCTCTACGGCATGTTCGCCCTGGCGTCCGAGCTCTACGACCAGGCCGGCGCGCCGACGCAGTACTGGATCAACCAGCCCGACTGGGCCGGCACGCCGGCGCTGAAATGGGACGGAGAGTGGCAGATCACCTACGAAACCTTTCGCGATATGGGCCTGGCCTACGCGGTCGGCGTGTTCGTGATCTTCCTGCTGCTGGTTGCGCAGTTCCGCGCCTACCTGATCCCGTTGATCGTGATGGCGCCGATCCCGCTGACCCTGATCGGCATCCTGCCGGGCCACGCCCTGCTGGGCCGGGAATTCACGGCCACCAGCATGATCGGCATGATCGCGCTGGCCGGCATCATCGTGCGCAACTCGATCCTGCTGGTGGTCTTCGTTCGCCAGCTGCTCGAGGAAGGTGAATCGCTGGAGGATGCAGTGGTGCTCGCCGGCGTCGTCCGGCTCAAACCCATCGCGCTGACGGCGATCTCGGCCATGCTGGGTGCGGCCTTCATCCTGCCCGACCCGATCTTCAACGGCCTGTCGATCTCGCTGATCTTCGGTCTTCTGGTATCGACGGTGATGACCGTGCTGCTGGTGCCGCTACTCTACTACGTGTTCATCGGCGACAGCGAAGTGCGGACGCAGTGAGCCCCGGTTTCGGGGCCGACGCCTGCAACAGTCGGGCGTCCGCCCGGCAACACGCAGGGATCAGCCGACGCTTCGGAGCAACTCGTTGACCGAGGTGCGCGAGCGGGTCTTCTCGTCGACCTGCTTGACGATGATGGCGGCGTACAGGCTGTGGCTGCCGTCGTCGGCGGGCAGGCTGCCGGCTACCACCACCGAGCCCGCCGGAACGCAACCGGTGGTGATCTCGCCGGTCTCGCGGTTGTAGATGCGCGTGGACTGCCCGAGGAAAACGCCCATGCCGATGACGGCGCCCTTCTCGACGATCACGCCCTCGACCACTTCGGAACGCGCGCCGATGAAGCAGCCGTCCTCGATGATGGTGGGGTTGGCCTGCAGCGGCTCGAGCACGCCGCCGATGCCCGCACCGCCGGAGACATGCACGCCCGAGCCGATCTGGGCGCAGGAGCCCACGGTCGCCCAGGTGTCGATCATGCTGCCCGCGCCGACGTAGGCGCCGATATTGACGTAGCTGGGCATCAGCACGACGTCGTCGCCGATATGCGCGCCGCGCCGCACCGTGGCGGTGGGCACCACGCGGGCGCCGCAGCGATCCGGCGTATCGGTTTCGTCGGAAAAGCGCAGGTCGACCTTGTCGAAGTAGTTGCTTGCGCCACCCGCCATCACTCGATTGGGCGTGATGCGGAAATGCAGCAGGATGGCCTGCTTGAGCCAGCCGTTCACCTGCCAGTTACCGTCGGCGTCGGGTTCGGCCACGCGCAGTTCGCCTGACTCCAGTCCCTGCAGGCAGGTATCGACCTGCCCGCGCAGTTCGCTGTCGGCCGATTCGGGGGAGAGATCGCCGCGACGGTCCCACGCGGCCTCGATGGCCATCTTGAGTTTATCGAGTTCGTTCAGCATCGGTATTGGTTCTTTGGTGTTTTGGTGTTTTGGTGTTTTGGTCATTCGGATGATACTCGCGCTGCGGCGTTTGGGCCCGCACTGCGCAATCAGATCCTTACCAAAAAACTAAAACACCAAAGTACCAAAACACCAAAGTTCAAACGTCGAGCCGCTTGCGGAGTTCCATTTCAAGCGCGTCGCAGGCTTCCCGATCCAGCGGCCCGCCGTCGGCCGTGGTGATGGTGAACATGTCCTCGACGCGCTGGCCGAAGGTGGCCACGCGGGCGTCGTGCAGGCGCAGGCCCCGGCTGACCAGGGCCTCGGCGATGGCCGACAGCAGGCCCGGGCGATCGGTGGCGGCGATTTCCAGGTCGGTCACACCGTCGCGGATCGACAGCATGATCTCGGAGCGTCCCATGAAGGGCTGAAGCCGCCGCGGCACAGGGCGCGGCGGCAGGGGGCGGACTTCGCGCGCGGCCAGTTGCTCGACCAGCGAGCGCTTCAGGCGCACGGCGTCGGAATCGTAGAGCGGCTGGCTGTGGGCGTCCATGACCTGGAATATGTCCCAGCTCTTGCCGTCGGCCGTCGTGACCACGCGCGCGGCCAGCACGTTGAGCTGCATGCGGTCGAGCTCCCGCGCCACCACCGCAAACAGGCCCGCGAAGTCCTCGGCGTGTACGAAGATTTCGCTGATGCCCTTGTCCTCGAGGCGGCGATAGGCCACCAGCGGCAGCTCACCGCCGGACAGCACTTCGCCGGTCGTCCAGACCAGCTGCTCGGCGTCCAGCCGCAGGAATGCGCGGTCGGGCAGGTGGCCCCAGCAGGCTTCGACGGCCTCGTCCCGGTGACCAAGCGCGCGCAGCTCAACCATCGCTTCCTCGCGGGTTTCGTCGAGACTGGCCTGGCGATCCACCGGATGTTCGAGGCCCCGCCCCAATGCGTCGGTCGCCGCCTTGTACAGCTCCCACAGCAGGCTGTCCTTCCAGGAATTCCACAGCCGGGGGCTGGTCGCGGCGATGTCGGCTACGGTCAGCACGAACAGGTGATCGAGGTGGCGCTGGTCGCCGACCTTCTCGGCGAAGGCGCTGACGACTTCGGGGTCGGAAATGTCTTCGCGCTGGCTGGTGCGCGACATCAGCAGGTGCTGGCGCACGAGCCATACCACCAGGTCGCGGTCGGCGGCGGCCATGTCGAGCCGGTCGACGAAAGCGCGCGCGTCCTCCGCACCCAGTTCCGAATGATCCCCGCCGCGACCCTTGGCGATGTCGTGGAAGAGCGCGGCCAGGTAGAGCACTTCCGGGCGCTCGATTCGCTTGAAGATCTCGATGGCGTGGGCGAATCGGTCCGGGTGCTTGGCGTAGGCGAAGCGCCTGAGATTCCGGATCACGAACAGGGTGTGCTGATCCACGGTGTAGACGTGGAACAGGTCGAACTGCATGCGGCCGGTGATCTGCGCGAACTCCGGCAGCAGCGCAGCCAGCACGCCGTAGCGGTTCATGCGCGCCAGCTGGCTGTAGACCAGGCGTTCGCGCTTGAGCAGGGCCAGGAACATGTCCAGGATCTGCTGATCGCGCCGGTAGTCGGCGTCGATCAGGTAGAGATGCTCGCGCACCAGGCGGATGGTCGTGGCGCGCACGCCGCGCACATCCGGGTGGTCGGCCAGCACCAGGAACATGCGCATGATCAGTTCCGGGTACTGGACCAGTACGTGCGGATCCTTGAGCTCGAGGTAACCGTGGTGGATGCGGAAGAACTCGTCGATATCGGCCGAGGGCAGATGGCGGCGGCCGGCGAGCAACTCCTCGTCAAAACTCTGCAGCAGGCGCTCGTTGAGCCGCTCGAGCTGCATGACGTTGCGGTAGTAGCCCTGCATGAAACGCTCCACCGGCTCGTTGCTCTCGCTGCAGTCGCCGAATCCGAACCGCTCGGCGAGGCGTCGCTGGTATTCGAACAGGAGTCGTTCCTCGGCGCGGCCGGCCGTCTCGTGCAGGGCCCAGCGCAGGCGCCAGAGGTGCTCACGGCCGGCCACCAGGTCCTCGTGTTCGCGCTCGCTCAGAAACCCGTGCTCGACCAGCCCGTGCAGGGTCGAGGTACCGAAGTGGCGTCGCGTCACCCAGGCGATCATCTGCATGTCTCGCAGGCCGCCCGGCCCCTCCTTGAGGTTGGGCTCGAGGTTGTAGACGGTGTCCTCGAAATGCTCGTGGCGCTGGTCCTGCTCCTCGAGCTTGGCCGAGAAGAACTCGTCGGCCGGC
>JAZBPT010000163.1:0-11781 GCA_036351755.1 Wenzhouxiangella sp.
CCCCGTGGGGACGCCAACACGAGAAAGGCCCGCCTTCGAGCGGGCCTTTTTCTTTTTCGGCCGCCCTGTCCTGCACGGCGTCCCGTGGCTCCGGCAATGGAAACGGCGCCCCCGCCGCATTAACATCGGTAGCCATGCTGATCCTTCCGCTGCATCGCAAGCCCACTCGCGAGAACCTGCCGTTCGTTACGGTGTTGCTCGTGCTCGCCAATGCGCTGGTCTTTGCCATCTTCCAGTCCAACGACGACGTGGTCGAACAGCGGGCTGCCGAACGTTACCTGGAAAGCGGGGTGCTGGAAAAGGAGTGGAACTGGTTCCTCGAGTGGGCCGAAACCACGCGCGCCAACGATGTCGAGCCCGCGCGGATCGAAGAGATGCTTCCCGAGGTGGGCGAACACGAACAGGCTGATTTCATCCGCCTGATGTCGATCGAGCGCGAGCCGGACTTCCTGCAGGCCATCCGCGACGAGTGGTTCGTGGCGGCCGAGAGCGAAGCCTTTCGACGATGGGAGGCGGCGCGTGAGCGGCTCGAGGCCGATCGGGAGGAGAGCTTTACGCGCAGTTACATGCTCGGATACGACGACTTCCGGGCCTCGACTCTGGCAACGCACATGTTCATGCACGGCGGGCTGATGCACCTGATCGGCAACATGGTGTTCCTGGTCCTGTTGGGCATACTGCTCGAACCGGCGCTGGGCGGATCGAGGTTCCTGGTCGCCTATCTGGTCGGTGGGCTCGGGGCCGCCGGATTGTCGCTCGCGATCCATTGGGGAGAAGGCAACGGCATGGTTGGCGCCTCGGGCGCCATCGCCGGCTTGATGGGCCTGCTGGCGTTGGTCTACGGCATGCGGCGGATCCGCTTTTTCTACTGGGTCTTTGTCTACTTCGATTACGTCCGTGGCCCCGCGCTCGTCTTGCTCCCCCTGTGGCTGGGCTGGGAGATCTTTTCGTTTTTTACGTTCGAGGGGAGCAACGTCGCCTACGATGCGCATATCGGTGGCATCGTCAGCGGCGCCGTGATCGGCCTTCTCCTCGTCCGCACCGGGCAGGTGCGCGAGGACTGGCTCGACAGCGCCACTGGCGAAGAAGACCTGGATGGCGACCGCAAGGCGGTGCGCAAGGCACAGTCTGCCCTCGACAGGCTGGACGCCGCCGAGGCCAAGCAGCTGTTGAGACCGCTGCTCGCGCGCCACGGCCGGGATGACGAGCTGCTGAGGCTCTACCTGGCCGCCTGCCAGCTGCGTAGCGGCGACCCGGACCTGCATGATGCCGCCCGCCGCATTCTCGAGTTGCCCGGTGATGTACCCGATGAGCGACAATTGATAATCGATACATTCAATCGCTATCTGGCGGTCACCGGGGGCCGCTTGCGTATGCGGGCCGGGCTCGCGATCGGCTTGTCCGGCCGTTTCATCCGCTGGCATTGCTTCGACGAGGCTCGGGCGCTGATCGACCGCATGGCCCGGCTGGGCAAGCCGGTTCCCGGCCTGGCCCGGCTTTGCGAGCAACTGGCCGACCAGTTGGGCGGCGCCGGTGACGATGCGGCGCTGGCCGACCGCTATCGCCGCCTGGCGTCCTCGCTGCAAGATTCGGCCTGACGCCGTACGATGGGTCAGCCCGTCGCGAAACTGCGTTCGAATCGATGCATGTCCTCGGCCAGTGGGTGGTCGGGGAAGCGCTTGATCAACTGCCGTACCGTGCTGACCGCCTTGTCGCTGTCGCCGTCGGTTTCAACCAGGCTCTGGGCAGCCAGAAAGTAAAGCTCCGGAAGGTCCGGATGTTTCGGGTGGCGCTTGCCGAAGCCGCTGCTCAGTTTCAGTACCAGCCAGTGTCGCCCCCGCTCGAATGCGCGCCGGACCAGGGGAAGCAGGTCGCCGGGCTGGCGCAGCTGGAAATCGCGCCCGGCCGCCAGACTCTCTTCGGCCACTTCCATGGCCCGATCCACGTTCTCGTGCGCGTGGATGAGTACCGGGATGTAGATCGCGCCGTGCTCGGCCAACCGCTCGTTCTCGCCGCGGTTGTGCAGCAGCTTGCGGTAGAACTCGTGGACTTTCGGCTCGGCCCCGCGCCTTTCGATTTCTTCCTGGAGCAGCTTCGTGGCTTCTTCCGGCCGGCCGTCACGCACGAGTTCGGAAGCCTGCGCGATCAGGGGGTGTTCGTCCTCCGAATCGTTGCCGCCCGGTGTGACGGTGGGTTCGATGCCGAGCTCGTCGTGATGCTGGTACAGCAGGTAGCCCATCAGGTGGAAACTGGCGGCCATGAAGTAGCCCGTGATCGCCCAGGAGACGACATTGAACAGCGCCATCGAGTTGCCCACGAGGGGCAGCAGCAGTCCTTCGACCCAGGTTCGGCTGATCAGCATCAGGAGCAGGAAGACGGACGTGAGCACATAAGCTCCCCCCGTGATGCGCATGATCATGATCCAGGTGACGGGGTTCAGGGCGGCCAGCAGGCTCTGGGTCATCGCCAGGGTCATGATCGCGGCCGGCAGCGCCAGCAGCACGAACAGGCCCAGCAGCAGCACGGCCAGGGGCGATCCGATGAAGCCGCCAACCAGTACGTAGCCGACGACCATGAGCAGTAGCAGCGCGATGTGCTTGAACATGATGCCATCGGCCATCTGCGTGACCGCCGGCGGCCCGTCCATGTGTCCGCTGGCCGTGGAACTGAGAATTTCGTAACTGACCTTGAAGAGCATCGCCCACAGCAACAGCCACGCCACGATGCCCAGCACCGGGATCAGCATGAAAAGCGAGCCGAGGGCCATGAACACCAGCATCGGCAGGACATCTGCCTTGAACGGATACTTGAAGAATTGCGGAATGACGTTCCAGACCGGCTCGATCCGGTCTCGCTTTTCGAAAAGTTCGCTCATGGTTTCTCCCTGCATCGTGGTGGCAGCCCGGCCATGGTCCCAGCAGACAACCTAATGCCCCCGGCGGTTGCTGCCGAGCCCCTTGTGAATGCTACACGCTCGGGGTTCGGCTTGCGATGCCGGCGCAGGTCCGGCTGAATAGTCGGTGTCGGATGGTGAACGGGCCTTGATCTGGACCGGCCCCCAGCTTGCCTAGCCCGGAGGATTCCTGTCTTCGAGAACAGATCGCCGCCTCACTCATGGCGCAGGGCGTCGATGGGGTTGAGGCGGGCCGCCTTGCGCGCCGGGAAGTAGCCGAATACGACTCCGATCGTCATCGAGAAGGAGAAGCCGAGCACGATCACGCCGGGTGAGGCGACGAAGGGCATATTGAATTGCTCGGTCATCAGCCAGGTGCCGGCCATCCCGATCAGGACGCCGATGACGCCGCCCAGCGTGGCCAGTACCACCGACTCGACCAGGAACTGCTGGAGAACGTCGCGGGAGCGGGCGCCGATCGCCAGGCGGATCCCGATTTCACGGGTTCTTTCGGTGACCGACACCAGCATGATGTTCATGATGCCGATACCGCCGACCAGCAGGCTGACGGCAGCGATTCCGCCCAGGAGTAGCGTCATGGTCGCGGTGGTTTCAGACAATGCGTCCATGATGTCCTGGGTGTCGCGGACGTAGAAGTCGTCGTCCTCGTCCTGGGTGATCCGTCGGCGCTGACGCAACAGGGATTCGATCTCTCTTTTCACGCGTGAACTCGTTCCGTCCTGCAGTGCGGAGATGTAGACGGTGTTGACGTCCAGGTTGCCCGCCAGGCGCCGCTGCACGGCCTTGATCGGCATGACGATGACATCATCGCGATCCTGACCCATCGACAAGCCGCGCTGCTCGAGAACGCCGATCACGCGGCAGGCCGTCCGGCCGACGCGCAGATTGGATCCCAGCGCTTCGGTATTGAGATACATTTCATCGACGACGGTCGTGCCGATGATGCACACGGCAGCACCTGAGCTCAGCTCGGCTTTTTCAAATTCGCGGCCGCGGGCGACCGGGTGATTGCGCACCGTGAAGTATTCGTTGGTGCTTCCTTCGACGCGGATGTTCTGGTTAGCGTTACCGTAGACCACCGTTTCGTTGCGAGAGACTGCGGGTGCGACGAGAATGCCCGGCACTTCGCGGCGTATGGCGGCAACGTCCTCCATCTCGAAGGGCTCGGCCGATACACGAAGCGCACTCGGGCCGTGCTGCGACATGCCCGGCATCACGAACAACAGGTTCGAGCCGATGTTGGCGAACTGCTGCTCGACCGATCTCGTGGCCGACTGGCCGAGGTGGACCATGGCGATGACGCTGGCCACGCCGATGATGATGCCCAGCGTGGTCAGGAAAGAGCGAAGCTTGTTGCGGGCGATGGCCTGGCCCGCCATTGCCAGTGTGTCTGTGCTGTTCAAGACAATACCTCCCCCGGCGGGCCGTCGCGCTGGATCTTGCCGTCGACGAAGTAGAGCACCCTCTCGGCATACATGGCGATGTCGGGCTCGTGCGTGACCATGACGATGGTCAGGTCACGTTCGTTCCTGAGCTCGACAAGGCGGTGCATGATCTCGTCGGCCGTGCGCGTGTCGAGATTGCCGGTCGGCTCGTCGGCCAGCAGAAAAGGCGGTTCGGTGACCAGCGCACGGGCGATGGCCACGCGTTGCTGCTGGCCGCCGGAGAGCTGGTTGGGCCTGGCGTCGGCGCGGTCTCCCAGCCCCACGAGCCTGAGCGCATCGAGCGCCAGCCGCTTTCGGCGCTTGCGTGAAACGTTCTCGTAGATCAGGGGCAGTTCCACGTTCGCCAGGGCGCTGGTTCGGGGCAGCAGGTTGAAGCTCTGGAATACGAAGCCCATGAACTTGCGTCTGAGCAAGGCCAGTTCGTCGCGATCGAGCGAGTCGACATCCACGCCCCGAAACAGGTACTCGCCGGTACTGGGGACATCGAGGCAGCCGAGAATGTTCATGCAGGTTGACTTGCCCGAACCGCTCGGGCCCATGACCGCCACGAATTCGCCGGCGGTGATGTCGAGATCGATACCGTCGAGAGCCCGAACCTCGGCTGCGCCCTGGCCGTAGAGCTTGTAGATGCCGCGCATCTGTAGCACGGTGGGGGGAACAATCCTGCCGGGGGCGTTCTGGCTGGACACGGCGGCGTGAATCAACTGTCCGAGCGGACCAGGCCGACGATGACCCGGTCGCCGACCGATACAGCTCCGCCGAGCAATTCCGTATACAGGCCGTCGGTATGCCCGGTTCGCACCGGGACTCTTTCGGGTTGGCCGTCGCGCAGGAGCCAGACCGCACTTCCCGTCGCACCCGACGGGCTGCTCATCATTCCGGGCGGCCCAGAGAGCATGCCGCCGCCGGCCTGTTCTGCCGGCGGCTGGAAACGGAGCGCGGCATTCGGGATCCGTACGATATCCTCACGAGTTCCCGTCGTGACGGTTGCCGTGGCGGTCATGCCCGGCAGGAGACTCTCGTCGCTGTTGTCGACATCCAGGACCGTGGTGTAGGTGACCACGTTGCTTTCGATGTTCGGGTACAGGAAGACGCGCAGCACGTGAGCCTCGAACTCGCGGCCGGGCCAGGCATCTACGGTGAAGCTTGCCGGCTGGCCTGCCTCGATCAGGCCCACGTCCGCCTCGTCGACCGAGACGTGCAGCTCCATTTCGCGCAGGTCCTCGGCCAGGACGAAGAGTTCGGGCGCCTGGAAACTGGCCGCCACGGTGTTGCCGGGCTCGACGTTGCGCTTGAGCACGACGCCGTTGATCGGGGAGGTAATGACGGCCTTGTGCAGTCGGGTGCGGGCCGCGGAAACCGAGGCCTCGGCCTCGCGGACCGACGCCTGCGTCGAGTCGATCCGGGCAGCCGCTCGCTTGACCGCGGCACTGGCCGCGTCGAGTTCCGCGCGCGAAGCAACATTGCGCTCGACCAGGTTGGCCAGCCGTCGCTCATTCGCCCGGGATTCCTCCAGCGTAGCCTCGGCCTCCGCCACCGAGGCCCTGGCCAGCGCCAGCCGTGCCTGTGCCTGCGCCAGGCTCACCTCGAGCTCCTCCGTGTCGAATCGCGCAAGGACATCACCCACGTCGACCGTGTCGTTCTCGTCGACATTCACTTCGCGAATGAGCCCGGAGATTTCGGCGCCGACCGTGATTTCCCGGCGCGGCTCGAGGTTTCCGGTGGCGGTCGCCGTCAACACGATGTCACCGCGATCAATGGCCTCGGCCTGCCATTCGATCGATTCTTCGCGGGGCCACAGCCACCAGGTGACGAATGCAAGGAGGACGACCGCGGTCAGTATCCAGGACAACTTGCCGATCCAGCCGCGACGCTGGTGCGAGCGAATCGCCGAGCGAACCTCGTCGGCCATGTCGTCGGGAGCCGTTTCGTTCGAGAGGCTCATGGTTCTGTTCCGCTTGAGTGCTTCGGATCGGGTTTCGTACTCACGACCGCGACGATCCGGGACCGTCCTCACTGCGCCAATGCCGGCACGCCCGAGTATACACCCGCCCGCTGATCAGGCCCCGTCGTCCAGGACCGGGTTGCGATTGCCCGGCGGGGTCAGCATCGAGACCGCGACATACAGCAGAAGCGATGCCAGCGCCCCGTTGACGATGATCGGGAACCCTCCAATCATCGGCATGGTGGACAGGTCGACCCAGCCGAGCTCGCCGGCCACGCCCAGGCCGGAACCACCCAGGATTCCGGCAATGGCGCCGGCTGCATTTCCGCGTTTCCAGTACAGGCCGAGCACGACCGGGATGAACACGCCGGCGGCATACAGCGTGTAGGACATCAGCAGCAGATCGATGATCGCTTCGAAGGCCAACGCCATCCAGAGCGCCAGCACACCGATGACGATGGTGACCACGCGAGAGATAAGCAGCAGGCGGCGATTGTCCGGCTCGGCATCGGGGGCAAGGAGCTTCACGTAGAGGTCGTTGGTCACGTGGGCGGTGCCCGCCACCAGCAGGGAGTCGGCAGTGGACATGATCGCGCCGACGATGGCCGCGATCACGATCGCCGCCGCCGTCGAAGGGAGCACTTCGGCGATCAGTTTCGGGATGGCCTGGGAGGCCTCGATCTCGCTGCCGAACAAGGATCGGGCCGCCATGCCGGTGATTACGGGAAAGACGGCGAAGAGTACCAGCAGTACGCCGGCCAGGATGGCCGCTCGCCGTGCGGTATTCGCGTCGCGGGCGGCGAACAGGCGCTGGTAGAAATCCTGGCCGATCAAGGTGTACATCATGGTGGGCACGATGGCGGCGAGCACCATGCCCAGACCCGCACCGAGCGGGTGAAAGAAGGCGTCGGTGGACACGGACAGGTCCAGGTCCTCGATGCCGGCCCGGATCCCGTCCAGGCCGCCCGCTTCCCCAAGCGCCATGACCGCGGCAAGCGGCACGCCGACGAAGATGATTGCAAGCTGGACGGCATCGGTCAGCGTCACGCCCCACAGGCCGGAGAGGGCGGTGTAGACGATGAAAAGCCCGGTGGCGGCAATGGCCGCCCAAGTTGGGTCGAGGCCGACGATCGTCAGGGCGCCTTGCGCCGCCCAGACTTGTGCACCGATGATGCCGATGATGGCGACCAGCGAAAGCACCGCGCCCAGCACGCGCACGACCTGGCTTTCATAGCGCAATGCCAGGTAATCGGGCACCGTGAACATGGCCAGGCTGCGCATTCGGCGGGCCGCAACGAGGCCCAGCACGACCAGCGACAGGCCGACGCCGGCTGCATAGGCCATGCCGGTCAGGCCGTAGTCGAATCCCCACTCGCCCGAGCCCATGACGAAGCCGCCGCCGAAATGCGTAGCGCAAAGGGTCGCGGTTGCCAGCACCAGTCCGAGGCGGCGGCCGGCCAGCAGAAAGTCGGTCGTGTTGCCGATGAAGCGGGTGGCGTAGACGCCCACGCCGAAGATCACGATGAAGTAGGCGACGAGAACGGCGATCTGGAGGTTGGGCATGGTCGGAATCCGGGTAGGGCGTCGTCGCCCGTCTTTTTCTTCAGAGTACACCCTCGCCCTTCTTCCCTTTAGTCCAATTGAACGAAGTCGGCACACGAAGCCAAGCTGTTGTGTAATTCAATCGAGGGAAAGCGCCATGAACTGTCGATCGATCACCCTGCTGGCCCTTGGGCTGCTGACTCTTTGTGCGGGCCCCGTCATGGCCTGCAAGGACGCCGTGGTGCTGGTTCACGGCAATGCCGGTTCGCCCGCCGACTGGAGCGAGACCTACAGCGAGCTGCTTGCGTCGGGTTACGCCGCCGGTGAGATCCAGCGGCCGGACTGGGGCAGCAAGAGCTGTGCGGCCTGCAACAACCACAGCGGAAGCGAGGAAGGTCCGGTCGTCGATGCCATCGTCGAGGCATTGGCCGTGTCCTGCTCGGGCGAGATCGACATCATTGGTCATTCGATGGGTGCGACCCTGGCGGCCAAGCAGGTCGTCGACTACGGCCTGGCCGGCGATGTGGATGCGTTCGTCGGCGTGGCCGGCGCCTTTCGCGGCTTGTGGACCTGCGGCACCTATCCCTGGAATGTCTGGAACAGCACCTGCGGCTATTGGGGCCTTTCCGTCAGCAGTCCGTTCCTGGACTGGCTCGACGGCAAGCCCCTCGGCGATCGCGTCTACTCGATCAAGTCCTGGTCGGACCAGGTCGTCTGCACGACCGGCGCATGCACGGTGGGGGGCATTCACAGCTCGCGGATCTCGGGCGAAGATGCAAGCTACAGCTTCCCCTACGGCCATTTCGGCCTCCAGGCCTATACGGCTGGTTTCCAGGTTGATTTGGTCGATTGATCGCCCTGTCCGGGTCGGGACGCATCGTCCCGGCCCGGGCGAAGTATGATGAGGCCTTGTCGAGCTGGCCCATCGCGATGAACAAATCGATTTCGCTCCTCGCCGTTCGGCGTTCGGTGCTGGTCATCGCGACGTTCGCCGGGTGGTGGGCAGCTCCGGGTGTCGTGCTGGCGGATGCCGCGAATGTGAATGACCCGGTTGAGGGCAGCATGGCCGTCACCATCGACGACCTGCCGGTCGGTCCTCCGGGAAGGCACAGCTTCGAGCAGGAAGAACGGATCACGCGTGAGCTGCTGTCGCTGCTGGAAGTCCGTCAGGTACCGGCGATCGGCTTCGTAAACGAGAACAAGCTGGAAGAAGAGGGTGAGCTGAAAGATCGGCGCGTCGACTTGCTCGGCCGCTGGCTGGACGCCGGCATGGCGCTGGGCAACCACGGTTACAGCCATCTCAGTTTGCACCGCGTCGAGCCGGACACCTGGATGGACGACGTCCTGCGTGGAGAGCGTGTGCTGCGCCCACTTCTCGAACAACGCGGCGAGACGCCCGAGTGGTTTCGCCATCCCTTCCTGCACGTCGGCCGCTCGGCACAGATCCAGAGCGAGACGCGTTCGTTCCTGGCATCGCAGGGCTACCGGATCGCCCCGGTGACGATCGACAACAGCGAGTGGATCTACGCCGACGTCTATGCCGATGCGTTCAACCAGGGCGACGAAAAGCTGATGCGCCGCATCGGTGAGGACTATGTGCGCTACATGCTCGAAGTCGTCGACTTCTACGAGGATCAGTCAGGGCAGATTGTCGGCGAGCTGCTGCCACAGACCCTTCTGGTCCACGCCAATGCGCTCAACGCCGACTGGCTGGACGAACTGCTCGATGCCCTGGCAGCCCGAGGATACCGTTGGGTCGACATCGAAACGGCGACCGAACACCCCGCCTATGACCGTCCGATCGACGGTTACACCGGACCGGCGGGTATCGCCTGGCTGCATCGCTGGGCGATCACGGCGGATATGGATCGAAGCATCTTTAGCGGCGAGCCGACGGTTCCGGCGTGGATCGAGCGGCTACGCGAATAACGCGCGTTTCCGAGAGGCTCAGCGAGTACCGATCAGGACCGCTCCGTCCGGCATGGCGGCCTGGAGATCACGGCAATCGCCGGTGTTCGACATTCTCGAGGTGGACGGGCCGGGATCCCAGGCCGGTGTCCGACCGGGTTGAGGTTGGATCGGAACCCAGATTCGGCATGGTCCGGCCGACTCCCACCAAGGCGCATTCTGCGCCAGTTCGACTCCGTTCGGGGGCGAGGTCGCACAGGCTGCTGCCAGCAGTGTGGCGGCTCCGATCAGCAACGCTTTCGTCGTGCGGGATTGCATCGGTAGCTCCTGGTAGGACTCCGCTCGTATCCTAGCACCCCTGATCCGCCGCTCGCCCCTTGTTGGAGCGAGCGGCAGGTCTTGGTCAGGCTGCGCGCTTGCTTTCGATCCAGTCGTCGACGACGCGCTCGAGCAGCGTCAGGGGCAGGGCGCCGTTTCCGAGGACCTGGTCGTGGAACTCGGGCAGGCTGAAATCCTCGCCCAGCTCGCGCCGGGCCCGTTCGCGCAGTTCCAGGATCTTCATCATGCCGACCTTGTAGGACAGCGCCTGGCCGGGCATGACCAGGTAGCGCTCGATTTCGGCCTCGACTTCGCCTTCGCCCATGCCGGTGTTGGCCAGCATGTAGTCGATGGCCTCCTCGCGCGTCCAGCGCTTGTGGTGCATGCCGGTGTCGACCACCAGGCGCACGGCTCGAAACATTTCGGCCTGGAGGCGCCCGAGGTTGTCGAGCGGGTCGTCCTGGAAGCCGATCTCCCAGGCCAGTCGCTCGGTGTAGAGCGCCCAGCCTTCGGAATAGGCGGTGAAGGGCACCAGGCGCCGGAACATCGGGATGCCTTCGAGCTGCTGGGTGATGGCGATCTGGAAGTGATGGCCCGGGATGCCTTCGTGGTAGGCGAGGGTGCGCATGCCGAATTTCGGCACTTCGGAGACGTCGCGCAGGTTGGCAAAGAATGTGCCCTTGCGCTTGCCGTCGAGCGAGGGACGCTGGTAGTAGGCGCCGGCGGAGGTTTCCTCGGCGAACTCCGGCACGCGCTTGACTTCGACGCCGGTCTCCGGCCGCAGGTTGAAGTACTTGTCCATCGCCGGGTCGATCTCGTCGAGGATCGCCTGATAGTCGGCCAGTATCTGTTCCCGGCCGGCTTCGGTATCGGGGTAGAGTTGGTCCGGCCGCTTGGCCAGTTGCTGCACGCGCTCGCCGATGGTGCCCTCGGTCAGGCCCTCGGCGCGCAGGATGGCGTCCATCTCACGACCGATCCGCTCGACTTCGGCCAGACCGATCTCGTGGATCTCCTCGGCCGTCATGTCGGTCGTCGTGTGCTGGCGAATCGCCTGCTGGTAGAATGCGTCGCCTTCCGGCAGCCGCCAGACCCCGCCGTTGCTGTCGGCCTTGGGTTCGAGTTCGCGCAGGTAGGCCAGCAGGTTATCGTAGGCCGGGTAGACCGAGCGCTCGACCGCCGCGACGGCCTGCGCGTGCAGTTCTTCGCGGCGAGTGGATTCGAGCTCGGCCTCGTCGATCTCGCCCATCTTCTCGTCCAGGCTGGAGACCAGCAGGTGTTTCTCGGGCGCGCTGTCGAGAAAGCCCTCGATCTGCTCGATGACCTTCGTGACCGCGAAGGAGGGCGGCAGGATGCCGCGCTCTTCGCGAATCCGCAGGCCTTCGAGTACGCCGTCGAATTTCTCGTCGAACTGGTTCAGGCGCGCGATGTAGTGTTCGGCGCCGAGTTCGTCCTCGACGACGTGCTGCTGCACCATGAAGTCGGGCAGGTTGCTCTGGACCCCGAACAGCTGGTTGACCGGGAAGTTGTGGAAACGCCAGCGGTCGGCATCGGCCATCTGGTTCGACATGAAGAAGTCGAACACGTCGTAGGAAAGCAGGTCCTGGCCTTCGTAGTCGGCGCGGTCGTAGCGCTGGAAGGTTTCGTACTCGTCGCGCCAGTAGGCCAGCATTTCCTCGCCGGCCTCGGGCGAAGCGTCGCCCAGTTCGGCG
>JAZBPT010000164.1:0-12203 GCA_036351755.1 Wenzhouxiangella sp.
CGCTTCCGCGCACACCTTCGTCAGCGCCGCCGTCAGCGTCGTCTTGCCGTGGTCAACGTGACCGATCGTGCCCACGTTGACGTGCGGCTTGGTGCGTTCAAACTTTGCCTTGGACATAGCTGCTAATCCTCTTCAGATTTCTTGCGCTCAGGCGCTCTTCTTCATGATGTTCTCGGCCACGCTGCTCGGCGCCTCCTCGTACGCGAGAAACTCCATCACGTAGTTGGCACGACCCTGGCTCATGGAGCGAAGATCGGTGGCGTAACCGAACATTTCCGACAGCGGAACGTTGGCACGAATGATCTTGCCGGCCGGGGCGTCTTCCATGCCCTGGACCAGGCCGCGGCGACGATTCAGGTCACCCATGACGTCACCCATGTATTCTTCGGGCGTCACCACCTCGACCTTCATGACCGGCTCGAGGATGACGGGCTTGGCCTTGGTGGCCCCGTCCTTGAACGCCATCGAACCGGCGATCTTGAACGCCATTTCGCTGGAGTCGACTTCGTGGTATGACCCGTCGAACAGCGTCGCCTTGATGTCGACCATCGGATAGCCGGCGAGAACACCGTTCTGCATGGCTTCCTCGATGCCCTTGTCCACCGAACTGATGTAATCCTTGGGCACGACCCCGCCGACGATCTGGTCGACGAACTCGTATCCACCACCCTCGCCGTTGGGCTCGAGCTTGATCTTGACGTGACCGTACTGGCCGCGGCCGCCGGACTGGCGAACAAACTTGCCTTCGGCCTCGACCGGCTGACGGATCGTTTCGCGGTAGGCCACCTGCGGCTTGCCGACATTGGCCTCGACCTTGAACTCGCGCTTGAGGCGGTCGACGATGATATCCAGGTGAAGCTCACCCATGCCGGAAATGATCGTCTGGCCCGACTCTTCGTCGGTGCGCACGCGGAACGACGGGTCTTCCTGCGCCAGCTTGCCCAGCGCGATACCCATCTTTTCCTGGTCGGCCTTGGACTTCGGCTCCACGGCGACGGCGATGACCGGCTCCGGGAACTCCATGCGCTCGAGCGTGATCACGTCGGACGGATCGCACAGCGTGTCACCGGTGGTCACATCCTTGAGGCCGACGGCCGCGGCGATGTCGCCGGCGCGCACTTCCTTGATCTCTTCGCGCGAATTGGAATGCATCTGCAGCAGGCGGCCGATGCGCTCCTTCTTGCCCTTGACCGGGTTGAACACGGTGTCGCCGGCCTTGACCACACCCGAGTAGACACGGAAGAACGTCAGCGATCCCACGTAGGGGTCGGTGGCAATCTTGAACGCCAGGGCGGAGAAGGGCGCCTCGTCGCTGGACGGACGACGCTCTTCCTCTTCGTTCTCGTTGACGCCGCGGATATCCTTCACCTCGGTTGGGGAAGGCATATACTCCACGATGGCGTCGAGCAGCGCCTGCACACCCTTGTTCTTGAACGCCGTACCGCAAAGCACCGGGACGATCTCGTTAGCCAGGGTCTGCTCACGGAGGCCCTTGATGATCTCCTCGGCACTCAAATCGCCGCTTTCGAGGTACTTCTCCATCATTTCCTCGGAAGCCTCGGCGGCGGATTCGACCAGCTGCTCGTGGGCAGCCTGCGCCTCTTCCTTGAGGTCGTCCGGAATTTCACGGGCCTCGTAGGTGGTGCCCATGTTGTCGGCATCCCAGTAGATGGCCCGCATCTTCACCAGATCGACCACACCCTCGAATTCCTCTTCTGCGCCAATCGGCAACTGAATGGGAACCGGGCGGGCACCCAGGCGCTTCTGAATCTGTTCGACCACGCGATGGAAGTTCGCACCCATGCGATCCATCTTGTTGATGAATGCCATGCGCGGCACTTCGTACTTGGTAGCCTGGCGCCACACCGTCTCCGACTGCGGCTCAACACCGCCGACGGCGCAGAAGACGGCCACGGCACCGTCGAGCACGCGCAGGCTACGCTCAACTTCGATAGTGAAGTCGACGTGACCCGGGGTGTCGATGATGTTGATCCGGTACTCCGGCCAATCCTTGTCCATACCCTGCCAGAAGCAGGTCGTGGCAGCGGAGGTAATCGTGATGCCACGCTCCTGCTCCTGCTCCATCCAGTCCATGACAGCATTGCCGTCATGGACTTCACCGATCTTGTGCGAAATACCGGTGTAGAACAGGATGCGCTCGGTCGTAGTCGTCTTGCCGGCATCGATGTGAGCCATGATGCCGATGTTCCGATAGCGCTCGATGGATACCTTGCGTGACACGATACGAACCTCGCTACTTGCGACTTACCAGCGGTAGTGGGCGAAAGCCTTGTTGGCTTCGGCCATCCGGTGGGTGTCTTCGCGTTTCTTGACGGCGGAGCCGCGCTCTTCCATGGCGTCGAGCAGCTCGCCGGCCAGGCGGCGCGGCATGGTGTTCTCGCCGCGCTTGCGGGCGGCGTCGATCACCCAACGCATCGCCAGCGCCTGCTGACGCTTCGCCCGAACCTCGACCGGCACCTGGTAGGTGGCACCGCCCACGCGCCGAGACTTGACCTCAACGGCCGGCGCCACGTTTTCGAGCGCTTTCTCGACGGCGGCCAGCGGCTCGGCATTGCCCTTGCCTTCGATCTCCTCGATGGCGCCGTACACGATGCGCTCGGCGACGGACTTCTTGCCGTCCATCATCACCATGTTGATGAAGCGGGCGATCATCTCGCTACCGAATCGGGGATCCGGCAGGATGTCGCGCTCAAAATTCGAATGCTTGCGTGACATTGTCTAGTTCCGTCAGTTCTTCGGACGCTTGGCGCCGTACTTGGAGCGACCCTGGCGGCGATCGGAGACACCCGCGGTGTCCAGACTGCCGCGTACGGTGTGATAGCGAACGCCGGGAAGGTCCTTCACACGACCGCCGCGAATCAGCACCACGGAGTGCTCCTGGAGGTTGTGCCCTTCGCCACCGATGTAGCTCGTCACTTCGTAGCCATTGGTCAGGCGCACACGCGCCACCTTGCGAAGCGCCGAGTTCGGCTTCTTCGGCGTGGTGGTGTACACGCGGGTGCAGACGCCACGCTTCTGAGGTGAAGCCTCGAGCGCGGGCACGTTCGATTTTGATTCCTGGGGCCGCCTGGGTTTGCGGACCAACTGATTGATCGTCGCCATAATTTTTTGCTATCACAAGAAAACAAACGACAGGCCGCAAACCCGGCCTGCCGAAGAACGAGAATTCTAAGGGGTTGTGTGGGGCGTGTCAACACCCGGGACGGGCTAAATGCAACGGGCGGGACGGTCACGAGCGCCGAGGCCCGGATTCGGCCGGAAATCCCAAATCCCAAGCGCCAAATTCCAAACAAGGGCCAATGGCCGAAATCTCAATGACCAAAACGAGAAGCCGGCTCCGATGTCCGCTAGCGCGGGCGTTTAGGCCATTGGAAATTGGTGCTTTCGATTTGTTTGGTACTTGGTGCTTGGTCCTTGAAAATTGAGCTTGCCAGGCCCGCGGCGCCGGAGTCCGACGCCACAAACCGGTCGAAGCGACCTACTCCTCGGAGTCCCCACCAGCCGATTCCTCGGCCTTGGCCTCCTCCGCGTCGGAGGCGCGCAACAGCGCGGCCAGCTCGGCATCGGCCTCCTCGTGGCGGCGCTCCTTGCGTCGCTGGGCCGCGATACGCCCGGTACCGGCAGGAATGAGCCGCCCGACGATCACGTTTTCCTTCAGGCCGCGCAGGCTGTCGACGGTGCCGCGAACGGCCGCGTCGGTCAGTACGCGCGTGGTCTCCTGGAAGGAAGCCGCCGAGATGAACGACTCGGTCGCCAGAGAGGCCTTGGTGATGCCCAGCAGCACGGTCTGGAAGCGCGGCGGAACCTTGCCGGACTCCTCCAGACGCTCGGCCTCTTCGATGGCCCGGATGCCTTCGACCTGCTCACCCTTGAGGAAGCTACTGTCGCCCGGATCGGTCACCTCGACCTTACGCAGCATCTGGCGGATCACCACCTCGATGTGCTTGTCGTTGATCCCGACACCCTGCAAGCGGTAGACGTCCTGGATTTCCTGAACCAGGTAGTCGGCCAGGCGCTCGACCCCGAGCAGGCGCAGGATGTCGTGCGGGTTGGGCTCGCCGTCGACGACGGTTTCGCCCTTGGCCACGTGCTCGCCCTCGAACACCAGGACCTGGCGCCACTTGGGGATCAGCTCCTCGTGGGTGTCGCCGTTCTCGTCGGTGATCACCAGGCGCTGCTTGCCCTTGGTTTCCTTGCCGTAGCTGACCACACCGGAAGCTTCAGCCAGGATAGCGCCCTCCTTGGGCTTGCGCGCCTCGAAGAGATCGGCCACCCGTGGCAGACCACCGGTGATGTCGCGGGTCTTGGACGATTCCTGCGGAATGCGCGCGACCACGTCGCCGACCTTGATCTCCTGCCCGTCGGAGCAGTTGATGACCGCCCCGGCCGGCAGGTAGTACTGCGCCGGCTGCTCGGTACCCGGAATGTTGAGCACCTTGCCCTTCTTGTCGAGCAGGCGAATCATCGGACGCAGGTCCTTGCCCTCCGAACCGCGCTTCTTCGGGTCCGTGACCACCATCGAGGTCAGGCCTGTGACTTCGTCCACTTCCTCTTCGACGGTCACGCCGCCGATGAAGTCGTGGAAGCTGGCCACACCGGCCAGCTCGGCGACGACCGGATGGGTATGCGGGTCCCAGTTGGCGACCTGCTGGCCGACGTCGACGGAATCACCTTCCTTGATGTGAAGCAGCGCACCGTAGGGAATCTTGTAGCGCTCGCGCTCGCGGCCATGGCTGTCGATGACCGACAACTCACCCGAACGCGAGACGGCGACCAGCTTCCCGTCCACGTTCTCGACCGACTTGAGGTTGTAGAGCCGGACCGAACCGGCCGACTTGACCTCGATGTGGTCGACGGCGACGGCACGCGAGGCCGCACCACCGATGTGGAAGGTCCGCATGGTCAGCTGCGTGCCTGGCTCACCGATTGACTGAGCGGCAATCACGCCGACCGCCTCGCCCTGGTTCACCATGGAACCGCGCGCCAGGTCGCGACCGTAGCAGGCCGCACAGATTCCGTGGCGGGTATCGCAGGTGATCGGCGAACGCACGAAGACGCGATCGATACCGTGCTCTTCGAGCGTCTCCACCCATTCCTCGTCGAGCAGCGTGCCCCGCGGGCACAGCACCTCGTCGCTGTCGGCCGGGTAGATGTCCTCGCCGACGGTGCGGCCGAGAATACGCTCGCCCAGCGGTTCGACGATGTCCCCACCTTCGACGATCGGCAGCATCTCCAAGCCGCGCTCGGTGCCACAGTCTTCCTCGATCACCACCAGGTCCTGGGCCACGTCGACCAGACGACGCGTCAGGTAACCGGAGTTGGCTGTCTTGAGCGCCGTATCGGCCAGGCCCTTACGCGCACCGTGGGTGGAGATGAAGTACTGCAGGACGTTGAGGCCCTCGCGGAAGTTCGCGGTGATCGGCGTTTCGATGATCGAGCCGTCCGGCTTGGCCATCAGGCCGCGCATGCCGGCCAGCTGGCGAATCTGGGCCGCGGAACCACGGGCGCCGGAGTCGGCCATGATGTAGATCGAGTTCATCGAGTCTTCCTCGACTTCCTCGCCCTTGCTGTCGACGCGGGTCCGCTTGCCGATGCGCTTCATCATGGCGCGCGCGACTTCCTCGTTGGTGCGCGACCAGATGTCGACGACCTTGTTGTATCGCTCACCCGAGGTCACCACGCCGGAAGCGTACTGATCCTGAATATCGACCACTTCCTTCTCGGCCCGCTCCAGAATCGCCCTCTTCTCCGGCGGAACCTGCAGGTCGTCCAGGCAGATCGACACCCCGGCGCGCGTGGAATAGGCGAACCCGGTGTACATCAGCTGGTCGGCGAAGACCACGGTCTTCTTCAGGCCGAGCTTTCGGTAGCACTCGTCAATCAGCTTGGATATCTGCTTTTTCTTGAGGACCTGGTTGACAAGCTCGAAGGGCAGGCCCATCGGCAGGATCTCCCGCAGCAGGGCGCGGCCGACCGTGGTCTCGTAGCGATTGAAGACCTCCGTTTCGGTTCCGTCCTCGGCAATCTCGATCTCGCGGATACGCACGGTGACGGCCGCCTGCAATTCGACCTTCTGGTTCGAGTAGGCCCGGTTGACCTCGGCGACGCTCGAGAAGCACATGCCCTCGCCCTTGGCGCCGGCGTTCTTGCGGGTCATGTAGTACAGGCCCAGAACGACGTCCTGGGTGGGCACGATGATCGGCTCGCCGCTGGCCGGAGAGAGGATGTTATTCGACGACATCATCAGCGCGCGCGCCTCGAGCTGGGCTTCCAGCGAAAGCGGCACGTGCACGGCCATCTGGTCACCGTCGAAGTCGGCGTTGAAGGCGGTGCAGACCAGCGGATGCAGCTGGATCGCCTTGCCCTCGACCAGCACCGGCTCGAAAGCCTGGATGCCGAGACGGTGGAGCGTCGGCGCACGGTTGAGAAGGACCGGGTGCTCGCGGATGACTTCCTCGAGGATGTCCCAGACTTCCGGCTCTTCTCGCTCGACCAGCTTCTTGGCCGCCTTGATGGTCATGGCCAGGCCGCGACGCTGCAGCTTGGAGAAGATGAACGGCTTGAACAGTTCCAGCGCCATCTTCTTGGGCAAGCCGCACTCGTGCAGCTTGAGCGTGGGACCGACCACGATGACCGAACGGCCCGAGTAGTCGACGCGCTTGCCCAGAAGGTTCTGTCGGAAACGACCCTGCTTGCCCTTGATCATGTCGGCCAGGGACTTCAGGGGACGCTTGTTGGTGCCGGTAATGGCGCGACCGCGGCGGCCGTTGTCGAGCAGCGCGTCGACCGACTCCTGCAGCATGCGCTTTTCGTTGCGCACGATGATGTCGGGCGCGTTGAGCTCGAGCAGGCGCTTGAGGCGGTTGTTGCGGTTGATCACGCGACGGTAGAGGTCGTTGAGATCCGATGTCGCGAACCGGCCCCCGTCGAGCGGCACCAGCGGACGCAGGTCCGGCGGCAGAACCGGCAGCACGGTCAGGATCATGTACTCGGGCCGGTTCCCCGACTCGATGAAGGCCTCCATGAGCTTGATCCGCTTGGACAGGCGCTTGATCTTGGTCTCGGAGTTGGTCGCCGCGATTTCCTCGCGCAGCTGCGCCAGCTCGGAGTTGAGATCGATGTTCTTGAGCAGCTCGAACACCGCTTCCGCGCCCATGCGGGCGTCGAACTCGTCGCCGTACTCCTGCATCGCGTCGAGGTATTCCTCGTCGGTCAGCAGCTGGCCGCGCTCGAGCATGGTCATGCCCGGGTCGAGCACCAGGTAGGACTCGAAGTACAGGATGCGCTCGATGTCGCGCAACGTCATGTCCAGCATCAGTCCGATGCGGGACGGAAGCGACTTCAGGAACCAGATGTGGGCCACCGGCGAGGCCAGGTCGATGTGACCCATGCGCTCGCGCCGCACCTTGGTGAGGGTGACCTCGGTGCCGCACTTCTCGCACTTCACGCCGCGGTGCTTCATGCGCTTGTACTTGCCGCAGAGGCACTCGTAGTCCTTCACCGGCCCGAAGATCGCCGCACAGAACAGGCCCTCGCGCTCCGGCTTGAAGGTCCGGTAGTTGATGGTCTCCGGCTTCTTGACTTCGCCGAAGGACCAGGAACGGATCAGCTCCGGGGGAGCCAGGCCGATGCGGATGGCGTCAAATTCCGTGATCTGGTTCTGACGCTTGTACAGGTTGAAAAGGTCGCGCACTTGCTGCCTCCTCCGAAATCAGGACTCTTCGAGTTCGATGTTGATGCCCAGCGAGCGGATTTCCTTCACCAATACGTTGAAGGACTCCGGCATACCCGCGGTCATCTGATAATTGCCGTCGACGATGGACTTGTACATCTGGTTGCGGCCCTGCACATCGTCGGACTTGACGGTGAGCATCTCCTGCAGCGTGTACGCCGCGCCGTAGGCCTCCAGCGCCCAGACCTCCATCTCGCCGAAGCGCTGCCCGCCGAACTGCGCCTTGCCGCCCAGGGGCTGCTGCGTCACCAGCGAGTACGGACCGGTCGAACGGGCGTGCATCTTGTCGTCGACCAGGTGGTTGAGCTTGAGCATGTACATGTAGCCGACCGTGACCGGGCGATCGAACGGATTGCCCGTTCGCCCGTCGTAGAGCGTCATCTGGCCGGTTTCGGGCATGTCGCCCATCTTCAGCAGCTTCTTGATCTCCACCTCGTCGGCACCGTCGAACACCGGGGTGCCCATGGGAACGCCGCCCTTGAGGTTGCCGGCCATTTCCATGACCTCTCCCTCGGTGAACTGCTTCATGTCCACGCGGCCTTCCATGTCCGAGTTGTAGATCTCGCCCAGGAACTTGCGAATCTTCTCGCTCTTCTCGTTGGCCTCGAGCATCTTCTCGATCTTGCGGCCCAGACCGCGAGCGGCCAGGCCCAGGTGCGTCTCGAGCACCTGACCGATGTTCATGCGCGAGGGCACGCCCAGCGGGTTGAGCACGAGATCGACCGGGGTACCGTCTTCCATGAACGGCATGTCCTCGGTCGGAACGATCGTCGAGATCACACCCTTGTTGCCGTGACGGCCGGCCATCTTGTCGCCCGGCTGCATGCGGCGCTTGACGGCCAGGTAGACCTTGACCATCTTGAGCACCGCCGGCGCCAGTTCGTCGCCGCGGGTGATCTTTTCCTTCTTCTCCTCGAAGCGCTTGTCGAACTCCTTGCGCTGCGCTTCGATCTGGCGCGCGGCGCGCTCGAGCGTCTCCTGCGCGTCTTCATTGCGCATGCGAAGCTTGAACCAGTCGTCGCGCTTGAGCTCGGCGAGATAGGCTTCGGTCACCTTGGCGCCCTTCTTCAGGCCCGAAGGTCCCTTGTCGGCCACCTTGCCGACCAGGACGGATTCGAGGCGCGCGAAGATCGCGTCTTCCATGATCCGAAGCTGATCGTCCAGGTCCTTGCGGACCTGCCGAATCTCTTCCTTCTCGATGGCGATGGCTCGGGCGTCCTTCTCCACACCCTCTCGCGTGAAGACCTGAACGTCGATGACCGTACCGTCCATACCGGTGGGAACACGCAGGGACGTGTCCTTCACGTCGGACGCCTTCTCGCCGAAGATCGCACGCAGAAGCTTTTCTTCCGGGGTCAGCTGCGCCTCGCCCTTGGGCGTGACCTTGCCGACCAGGATGTCGCCCGCCTTGACCTCGGCACCGATATAGACGATGCCGGATTCATCGAGCTTGGCAAGCGTCGACTCGCCGACGTTGGGAATATCGGCCGAGATTTCCTCCGAACCCAGCTTGGTGTCGCGGGCCACGCAGGTCAGCTCTTCGATATGGATCGAGGTGAAGCGATCCTCCTCGACCACACGCTCGGAGATGAGGATGGAGTCCTCGAAGTTATAGCCATTCCAGGGCATGAAGGCGCAGAGCATGTTCTGGCCCAGGGCCAGTTCGCCCAGGTCCGTCGAGGGACCGTCGGCCAACACATCCTTTTTCTCGACCACGTCACCCACCTTGACCAGCGGACGCTGGTTCATGCAGGTGTTCTGGTTCGAGCGCTCGTACTTGACCAGGTTGTAGATATCGACGCCCGGGTCGTTCTCGCCGACTTCGTCGTCGTTGGCGCGAACCACGATACGACCGGCATCGACCTGGTCGACCACACCACCACGCTTGGCTACGGTGGTCACACCCGAGTCGGTCGCCACGGAACGCTCCATGCCGGTACCCACGAGCGGCTTATCGACGCGCAGGGTCGGTACGGCCTGGCGCTGCATGTTCGAACCCATCAGCGCTCGGTTGGCATCGTCGTGCTCGAGGAACGGCACGAGCGAGGCGGCCACGGACACGATCTGGCGCGGCGAGACGTCCATGTAGTCGATCTCGTCAGGCCGCTTGAGCGTGAACTCACCCTGGTAACGACAGGGAATCAGCTCATCCTTGAACTTCTTGTTCTTGTCCAGGTCGGCGTTGGCCTGCGCAATCACGTACTCGCCTTCCTCGATGGCCGACAGGTACTCGACCTCGTCACCGACCTTGCCGCCGGCGACCTTCCGGTAGGCGGTTTCGAGGAAACCGTACTGGTTGGTGCGGGCGTAGCAGGCCAGCGAGTTGATCAGACCGATGTTCGGGCCTTCCGGCGTCTCGATCGGGCACAGGCGGCCGTAGTGCGTCGGATGAACATCGCGCACCTCGAAGCCGGCGCGCTCGCGCGTCAGGCCGCCGGGGCCGAGCGCCGAGACGCGGCGCTTGTGGGTGACTTCCGACAGAGGGTTGTTCTGGTCCATGAACTGCGACAGTTGCGAGGAGCCGAAGAATTCCTTGATCGCAGCGGCCACCGGCTTGGCGTTGATGAGGTCCTGCGGCGAGGAACCCTCGCTTTCGACCGTCGTCAGGCGCTCGCGGACGACGCGCTCGACGCGCACCAGGCCGATCCGGAAGGCGTTCTCGGCCATCTCGCCGACCGAACGCACGCGACGGTTGCCGAGGTGGTCGATGTCGTCGACCGTGCCGTTGCCGTTGCGGATATCGATGAGCACCCGCAGCACTTCGAGGATATCTTCGCGGTCGAGCACGCCCGGACCTTCGATGTCCTTGCGGCCCACGCGTCGGTTGAACTTCATCCGCCCGACGGCCGACAAGTCGTAACGATCGGAGGTGAAGAACAGGTTCTGGAACAGGTTCTGCGCCGCTTCCTTGGTCGGCGGCTCACCCGGACGCATCATCTTGTAGATTTCCCACAGCGCCTCCAGCTCGTTGCTGGTGGGATCGATGCGCAGCGTGTTGGAGATGTAGGGGCCCTGGTCGAGGTCATTAACGTAGAGCACGTCGAATTTCTTGACCTTGGCCTCGCGCATCGCCTCGAGCGCTTCTTCGGTAATCTCGTCGTTGGCCTTGGCGACCAGCTCGCCCGAATCGGTATCGACGATATCGTGGGCCAGGATCTTACCGATCAGGTAGTCATCGGGCACGTCGAGCGTCTTCACGCCCGCCTCTTCGATCAGCTTGACGTGGCGCGCGGTGATTCGCTTGTCCTTCTCGACGATCACGTTGCCCTTGGCGTCGGCGATGTCGAACAGGGCCGATTCGCCGCGCAGGCGCTGCGGCACCAGGTCGATCTTGGCGTCGCCCTTGCGCAGCGTGACCTTGGTCTTGTCGAAGAAGTAATCGAGCATTTCCTCTTCTGTCATGCCCAGCGCGCGCAACAGGATCGTTACCGGGAGCTTCCGGCGGCGATCGATGCGCGTGAAGATGCAGTCCTTCGGGTCGTACTCGAAGTCGAGCCACGAGCCGCGGTAAGGGATCACGCGCGCGGAGTAGAGCAGCTTGCCCGAGGAGTGGGTCTTGCCCTTGTCGTGATCGTAGAAAACGCCCGGCGAACGGTGCATCTGGTTGACGATCACTCGCTCGGTGCCGTTGACGATGAACGTGCCGGTGTCGGTCATCAGCGGGAGGTCGCCCATGTAGACGTCCTGCTCCTTGACTTCCTTGACCCGCTTGTTCTTGGCCGGGCTGTCCTTGTCGTAGATGACCAGGCGAACCTTGACGCGCAGGGGCGCGGTATAACTCATCCCCCTGAGCTTGCATTCGGTCACGTCGAACTCGGGATCGCCGAGCTCATAGCTGACGTATTCCAGCGCGGCATTGCCCGAATAACTGGTAATCGGGAACACCGAACTGAGCGCACCGTGCAGCCCCGACTCCTGGCGGTCGGCCTCGCCGACACCCAGCTGCAGGAACTGTTTGTAGGAGTCAATCTGGGTAGCCAGAAGAAACGGCACTTCGAGCACCTGAGGGTGCTTGCCGAAATCCTTTCGAATACGCTTCTTTTCCGTGAAGGAGTAGCTCATGAGCGTCTTACCCACCTGGTGTTGCGTCGGCCGGGACTTGTCATACAATGCTGCCGTGGCACCCGGTTACATCCCTGGGCAGCGACCACTTGCGTGGTACAAACGGGAACGGGCCGGGCACCTTTCAGGCACCCAGCCCTGCTTCCATCAAACAGCTGAATATGCAGAATGGTTACTTGACCTCGACGGTCGCACCCGCTTCTTCCAGCTGCTTCTTGAGGTCTTCGGCTTCGTCCTTCTCCACGCCTTCCTTGACCGGAGCGGGTGCGCCTTCGACCAGTTCCTTGGCTTCCTTCAGACCCAGGCCCGTGATGCCACGGACGGCCTTGATGACGCCAACCTTGTTGTCGCCGAAGCTGGCGAGAACCACGTCGAATTCGGTCTGCTC
>JAZBPT010000165.1:0-8194 GCA_036351755.1 Wenzhouxiangella sp.
ACTTTCTGCGGTCGCTGTTCTTCCTTCGGGATATCGGTCGCGACGATGAAGTCCTTGTCGCGGGCAAGGTTGGCCAGATCCCGCCAGGTCGAGTGGCTGACCAGGCAATCGCCGACCTGCAGCACCTCCTCGCGCAGGTCGTGGGTGATGATTTCGTTGCGGCGATTGATGGCCAACACCGAAATGCCGAAGCGCGAACGCAGGCGGGCTTCACCGATGGTCTGGCCGATCAGGCGCGACCCCGGCGGTATGACCACCTCGGAAATACCGGCCCGCGTCGGGTTGAACAGACTGCCGAACGTTCTCAGCCGCGGCTGGAGCCGCAGGTTGTTCGCCAGCGCAAACTCACCGACCTGTTCGCGCGTGCCCATCACGCCCAGCACGGTGCCCACCCAGATCATTTCCCCGGCCGGCGGAGCGAGTCGGGGCTGGTCGGTGTTCTGGATGGCCAGCATCAAAGGGGCCCCATCGAGATTCTCGGCCTCGGCGATCCGCATCCCGACCAGCGGAGAATCGACCGTCACGAGCATCTCGTAGATGTCGCCCTCGATGCCGTAGACCTCCTTGAAATAGCTCTTGGTGCGTCCGGGAGAAGCCGGCTTCTTCTCCTCGGTCTTGGGCAGGAGTGCGGGTCCGGCGACCAGGAAGTAGATCAGCGTGCTCGCCAGCAGTCCCAGGCCCACGAGCGTAACGTCGAATAGCTGGAAGGGCTGCATCGCCTCGGCGCCGGGCGGAAGCGAGCGATTGGAGGTTTCGATCAGGTCGTTGAGCAGGATCAGCGGCGAGGAACCGACCATCGTCAGCGTGCCGCCCACAATGGCGCAGAAGCCCATCGGCATGAGCAGGCGCGAGAGCGGCATGTCCAGGCGCGCCGAAATGCGGCTGACCACGGGCATGAACAGCGCGGTCGCGCCGACGTTCTGCATGAAGCTGGACGTGATCCCGACGGTGGCCGAGAGCATCGATCGAATTCGCGACTCGGAGGGTCCGCCCATCTTGACGATGAACGACGAGACCACGTTCATCACACCGGTGCGGTCGAGCCCGGCACCGAGAATCATCACGGCGATGATGGCGATCACGGCGTTGGAGGCAAAGCCGGAAAAGAGCTGATCACCGGGGATCAGGCCGAGCAAGCCGACCAGCACCATGATGCAGATCGCGGCGACGTCGAGGCGAACCAGCTCGGTGACGAAAAGCGTTACCGTCAGCCCCAGCAGCATCAGCACCAGTATCATGTCGCCGCTGAGATTCAGGCCGCCGTCCATTCCGTATGCGCTTCGGGTCCGTTCTTCGTCTTGATGGATTCTGAACGTTTACCTTACCCGATGGCCGTGGCGTTTGCCCGCATTTTCGGTCGATTGCCCGCATGCTCCGCGCGCGCGGCGGACCGTTTTTGAACGAGGCCTCAGTCGTCTCCGGCCCGAAGGACAGCCGCCTGCCGTCGCAGGGCTACAGCGCGCTCGGCATCGCCGAGCATCTCATGCGCGTCCGCCAGGGCCTCCATGGCCTGGGTTCTCCTCAGGAAGTCCTCGCCGACGAGTTCGCCCAGACGGTCGACGGCGGTGCGGAGATGATCGCGCGCGACCTCGAGGTTGCCTGCCGCCAGTTCGCTCTGGCCGAGACCGAGATGCACCAGACCCTGGAACATGTGGTTGTCGGGAAGCGCCGCCCGCCGCTGCAACGCTTCCCGGTGCATGGCCAGCGCCTGGTCGACGTGCCCCAGTTCCCTGTAGGCGTTGCCCAGGTTGTAGGTAAAGGCCACGGACTGCGGATGGTCCGAACCATAGCGCTCGATCGCGAGCCGCCGGGCCTTTTCGTAAAACGGCAGGGACGCCTCGAGTTTTTCGCTGCCGCCCTGCTGTCGAATGGCGCCAGCGAGGTTGCCGTACTGCACGATCACGTTGGGATGGTCGGGTGCATAGAGGCGCTCGGCTTCCCGCAGCCCCTCGCGCAGCACCGTCTCCGCTTCGGCGTAGCGCTCCTGGCGCAGAAGCACCACGCCGCGATCATTGAGCAGCTCGGCCTGGATCGTTCGCGCCGTGGGATCGTCCCATGCTCGCGCCGCGTCGATGGCCGCCTGGAACCAATCGCCGGCTCGCTCCAGGCGGTGCATCTCGGAATACGCTTGCCCCATCTGCCGCATCACGCCGATTCCAATCGATCGTGTCGCGTCGTCCGGACGGGGACCGATCTCTTCGAGGATTCGCCGATAGATGGCGAGCGCGTCTTCGTAGCGCGCCTGCTCGTAGCGGATATTGCCCCGGATGGACAGCAGGTCCAGCCAGGCTTCCCGGGTTTCCGGGCGATGCCGTTCGGCGATCTCGAGCAGTTCGTCGATGCGCTGCTCGGCCGCAACTATCCTTGATTGCTGGATGTCGATCAGGCTCAGCTCGGCGCCGGCCTCGAGGTAATTCTCGTTCGAACGATCACCGGCCAGCAGCTCCAGCACTCTTCGGAGGTGCTGCCGCGCGCGCTCGTGCTGGCCGATCGTGGCGTAAACCCCTCCGATGGTCACTTCGATCTCGGCCCGGATACCGGGCTGCCCGGCCAACTGCTCGCGCACGCGCTCGGCCGCATCGGAGAGCACCCGATCCAGAACCGGCGTGTCGGCGCCGTCGGCGATCCGGGGGTCGATCGACGAAAGCATCCGCGTGGTGAACGAAGCGATCTGCTCGGCCCGGTCGGCCTGGGCCCGCGCCTCGAGCAAGCCGTATACGGCGACGACGAGCCCGGCGACGAGCGCCAGCGATACCGTGGCGGCCGCGCCGACCGCCAGTGCGTGACGCGCCAGGAACTTCCTGAATCGGTAGGCCCTGCCGGCCGGCACGGCTTCGACCACTTCGTTGGCCAGGTAACGCCGAAGGTCGGCGGCCAGGGCGGCGGCCGAGTCATAGCGTTCCTCGCGGTCGGGTGCGAGCGCGCGGGCCAGGATCCAGCGCAGCTCCCTCGGCAGGTGGCGCGCCTCCTCGCCCGAGCGCATGGCCCCGGCATCGAGCTCACTGCCTGCAACCGACGATCCGACCATCATCTTCCGAATGCTGTCGAGCGCCGCGGTGTCGCCGGCCGGCGGCGGGCGCCGGTGGGTGAGCAGCTCGAACAGCAGCACCCCGAGCGAGTAGACATCGGTGCGCGTATCGACTTCGGCTGCCGGACCGGCGAGGAGTTCGGGGCTCATGTAGCCGCGGGTGCCGGCCCGGTCGGTGGTATCCGATCGCGAGCGCCCGTCGTGCTCGACGATGCCGGCGGCAACTCCGAAATCGATGATCTTGGGCATGGACACGCCGTCGACGCGGTCGACGAGCACGTTGGCCGGCTTGATGTCGCGATGGATCACGCCCTGCTGATGGGCGTGCTGGATGCCGGCGCAGACCCGGGCGAACAACTCGAGGCGCTCGGTGGTGGACAGCTCGTGGCGCTCGGCGTGGTCGACGATGGGCTCGCCGCGAACCCATTCCATCGCGAACCAGGCACGCCCGTCCGGCGCCGTCCCGGCGTCGAACACCTGGGCGATGGCGGGATGATGCATGCGCGCGAGCATCTGCCGCTCGACTTCGAACATGGCACCGGCGGAGCCGCCCGCCCGGCGCTCGCCGATAAGCTTCAGCGCCACTTCGCGCTGGACCGGCTCGAGCTGTTCCGCCAGGTAGACCGCTCCCATGCCGCCGCGCCCCAATTCCCGGATCAGGCGATAGGGACCGATCCGGGACGGCACCTCGTCGCCCCCGAGATTCTCGTCTTCCTGCCCATCGACGATCGTTCGATCGTCGTCCGGCGGCGTTCGCTCGCTCATTGGCACGACCCCTTTTGCAGCGACGTCAACCCTTCATGTTACTGATCCGGAAACACCGGGCAACGAACACGATTCAGGCATCCGGTGCGTATCGGGTGGGATCGGCAATGCCGGCGGCCTCGAATCCGGCGCGCCGCAACCGGCAGGAGTCGCACCGCCCGCAAGCCCGCCCGCCCTCATCCGCCTGGTAGCAGGAAACGGTCCGTGAATAGTCGACGCCCAGGGCCGTTCCGCGACGGATGATGTCGGCCTTCGACAGACTGATCAGCGGAGCGTGCACACGAAAGCGCCCACCTTCGACGCCGACTTTCGTGGCCACCTGGCACAGCGCCTCGAAAGCCACGACGAACTGCGGCCGACAATCGGGGTAGCCGGAGTAGTCAACCGCGTTGACGCCGACGAACAGATCCAGCGCGCCCAGCACCTCGGCATGGCCGAGGGCCAGGGAAAGCATGAGGGTATTGCGTGCGGGCACGTAGGTGGGGGGAATGCCGGGAGCCTCCTCCACGGGCACGTCGATGTCGTCGGTCAGGGCCGATCCCCCGATCGCCCGGAGGTCCACCCCGACGACCCGGTGCGAAACTGCGCCCAAGCCTTCGCTGACCCGCCGCGCGGCGGCCAGCTCGGCACGGTGGCGCTGGCCGTAATCCACCGCAAGGGTATGGCACTCGAAGCCGGCCGCCACCGCTTCGGCCAGGACGGTCGCCGAGTCGAGTCCGCCGGACAGCAGCACGACGGCCTTGCGGCCCGGCTGGCTCAAGTCACCACCTCGCCGGCCGAAACCACGCGGTTCTTGCCGCGCGCCTTGCCGGCGTACATCGCGTCGTCGACTCGCTTGACCAGGTCGTTGAAGTTCGCGCCGGGCTCGATTTCGGTCACGCCGAAGGTCAGGGTCAGTGACAGCGACCGCCCATTGATCTGCGGCGGCGACTCGCCGATCACGCGGCGGAGGTTCTCGGAAACGCAGCGCGCGCCTTCCTCGCGGGTGCCGGGCAGAAGAATCAGGAACTCTTCCCCACCCCACCGCGCCGTCACGTCGACGCCGCGAACCTGCTTGCCGATCAACTCGGCCACGTGAACAAGCACCTGGTCGCCCACCTGGTGGCCCAGGGTGTCGTTGATCCGCTTGAAACTGTCGATATCGGCCATGATCAGTGAGGACGGCTCGTTGTCCTCGTTACGCCGAAGGATGGCGCGATCGATATGTTCGGTCATGTCGCGGCGGTTGGACAGGCCGGTCAGGGGATCGGTCCGCGCCGCGCGATCGAGCGTGTGGGAAACCCGCCGGCCCAGCCGGTAGCGGCTGTAGAGCAGGCCCAGAACCAGCAACAGCAGAAGGACCGAGACGATCGACGCCGTGCTGATCAGTTGCTGGCGCCTGGCGCGCTGCTCGGACACCTCGGCGCGGGCGCGTTGCAGGGCCAGTTCCTGCTCGAGTTGCTCCGCGCGGAAAGTCTGCTGGAGCTGCTCCACGCGCGCGGCCAGGTCTTCGGCTGCCTGGGCGTCGTTGAGCGAGATCAGCCGCCGCTGGGCGCGAAAGGCGGATTCGAAATCACCCATGCGCTCGTGCGCGTCGGTTCGAAGCCCCAGCACCTCGACGAGCAAGCCCCGGTTGTTTTCGGGCACGATCGATTCAGCCTCATCGAGCATCTCGAGCGCGGATTCCGGTCGGTCGAGACCGAGCATGGCCTCGGCCCCGGTCAGCAGGGAGTTGACGATTCCACTGGTGTCGCCCACCTCGCGCCGCAGCTCGAGCGACCGGCGCTGAAATTCCAGCGCCTCCTCGACGCGCCCGAGATGAATCAGGGCGCGGGCAATGTTGTCGGCTGCATAGGCGATGCCGCGCGGGTTTCCGATATCCTCGAAAAGCGCCAGGGCCCGGCGGTTGTACTCCAGGTTGGCCTCGTGCTCGGCAACCGCCTCGCTCGATTCGCCGGCCTGTTCCAGCGCCTCGGCGATGCGGGCCGACAGGGCGCCCAGATTGACGAGGGTGCCTGCCACCCCCTCCTGCCAGCCGATTTCCTCGAATCCGGCCAGTGCCTGGCGATGATAGTCGCGCGCCTCCTCCCAGTTGCCCATCGAGTTGTGCAGGTTGCCGATATTGCCCGCTGCCCGGGCGGCACCGGCAATGTCTCCGGCCACACGACTGGCTTCCAGGGCCGCCAGGTACTGCTCGAGGGCGCGGTCGTGGGCGCCGAGCTCCCAATAGATCACGCCGGCGGTGCGCCGCACCGCGGCCGACTCGACCGGATCGTCGGCCTCGCCGATCAGGCCGAGCGCCGCATCCACGGCCTCGACGGCGGCTTCACTCCGCCCGAGGATGTGCAGGTTGGAGGCGACAGCCGAATGAAGCAGCATTGCCCCGGTCGGGCAATCCTCTCCGACCTGCGCCAGCAACTCTCGCCCTCGATCCACGCCCGAGGCGGGATCGTGATCGCGCATGGCGCGAACTTCCGCGGCGAGATCGACGAATTCACCACAGCCCGGTGATTCCGGGCGGGCCGGGAATGCAAGGATCAGTAACGCCAGCGGCAACAACACGCGAATATTTAGCATGCCGTCAGTATAGTCGGCAGACTTGCGCCGACAAGCCACGATTGCAGAACAACAGACCGGGCCGGCAGCGATGGCCGGCCCCCGGAGGGGCCGGCTTCAGACAAAAGCCGCGGTCAGGGCTGCTGCGGCTCGAACTGGTCCTCGAAAAGCTCGTCGACGATGACGTCGAAGAAGGCCTCGACCGAGCAGTCCCCCTCGACCGGGTCGGTCGTGAAGATCTGACCCGACAAGCTGCCCCCGCAGGTGCCGCCGACCGAATCGACGGCATGGCCCGGATCGGCCTCCAGCGTGAACTGCAGGCTGTTGCCGTGATCGACCGCCTGCGCACCGGACGGCGAGATGCTGCCCTGACCGGAGCCGACCGAAGCGCTCACCGTGTGCGAGATCACGCCCGTGCAGTTGATCGCCACATCGTCGACCTGGGAGTACCAGTCCCAGCCGTCGCCGGAATAGCGGAAACGAACCTGCACGGCATCCGAACCGGTATAGGCATCGAGATCGAGATTGACGTCGGCCGTTGCATCGGCATCGACCGACCAGGCCACATCCCAGCCGGAACCGTTCCAGATCTCGATGCTCATCTGCGAGACGCCGTAGTAGCGGAAGAACACGCTGGCGGTGAGTTCCGCCGAAGTCACTCCCGACAGGTCGATCGGCGGAGTGACCAGCGAGGTGTCGTAGGCCGGCGACCCCGAACCCGCGTAGTCACTGTCGGCACAGGCGGCCGTACCCGAACCGCTGGTGTTGTTCCCGGTGTCGCACTCGACATCCTCGCTCGTGACCCAGACAATCCCGTCGCCGCTGGGCGAATCGTCGGTGACGGTCCAGTCGCCGGGGATGCCCGATTCGAAGTCCACCGATCCGCCGCAGACCAGCGACGAACTCGCCGTCGTGAAACTGTAGGTCGATGAGGCGGCCGCCGATCCGCAGGGATTCAGGGCCTGGACGCGCCAGTAGTGCGTGGTGTCGGCCGCCAGCGCCGAAGACGCCTGGTGGACGGTGCCGTCGACCGTTTCGGAATAAACCGTGTTGACGAATCCGGCATCGGTGGCGACCTCGACCAGGTAGCCGGCCGCACCCGGCGCCGCCGCCCAGCTGAAGGTCGGCTGGAACGGCACGTTGCCCGCCCCATCCGCCGGGGCGTCGGGAACTGCGCCTCCGGGAGACTGCTCGAAAAGCTCGAGGACGAGCGGAAACTGCTCGTTCTCGCTGCCGTCGGTAGCATCGACCGTGATGTTGTAGACGCCTGTCGCCTCGCCGCTCGTGCCGTCGATGGTCAGGACCGAGTCACCGGGGGCGCTGACCGGGTTCTGGCTGAATGCCGCCGTGCCGGGGTGACCGCTGGCGGACAGCGTCACCGGCGCAGTCCATGCGCTACCCAACTCGATGGCGAAATCGACCGGATCACCGGCGCATGCCATCGCCTCCGAAGGCGTTGCCGTGCCGAACTCGCATTCGGCAGGCAGGTCGAATGCCTCGACATTGTCGGCGTTGGAGCCGGAACTGCCCTGAGAGGCGCTGAAGCCCAGCCCGCGCTTGGCGAATCCCTCCCAGATCAGGCACTGGTTGGCGCCGCCGGTCAGGGCCTGGTCGGCGGCCAGGATGGCATCGCGCGCGTCGACGAAACCGGGGTTGCAGGGTTGCAGCTTCAAGCCGTCGTTGACCAGTTGCATGGCCAGGAGATTGCCGCCCTGATCCCAGTCGGCGTAGAAGTCGGGATTGAAGCCATGTTCGTCCACCAGGTTCCAGTAGACCTCCCAAAGGATGGCCGTCCAGATCGATCCCACCCCGTGGGGCGGCGTGGCGCTCTGCGTATCCGCGTAGGTGCGCGGATCGACGCCCATG
>JAZBPT010000166.1:0-11145 GCA_036351755.1 Wenzhouxiangella sp.
ACATCCGTGTCTCCGCCATCCACGACCTGCTGCCCGAACGGGCGCAGAAGGTGTTGCTGATCATCGTCGGCTTCGGAACCTCGGCGCTGCTCTTCCTGCTGGCCGACTACGGCTGGGCCTACGCGCAATCGGTGCAGCGCAGCTGCCGCGTGTTGCCCGAATCCATCGCCTCGACGCCGCTGTGGCTGGGTGTCGCGCTGACGCTCGTCGCCATGGTGCTCGCGGGACACCTCATACGGATCCTGGCGGCCGGCGGCCAGCGCATCGTCGGCGACATGTCGCCGCTCAAGCGCAACCTGCTCATCCTGGCCGCGCTGGCGGCGGCGCTCGTCGTGGGCGCGGTCCTGTTCGGCCTGTTCATCGACCTGGTCGAAAACCGCAGCGGTCGCTGCCGCGTGACGTCTTCGACCGGCTTTCCCGTCTACCTGATCTACATGGTGGTGCCGCTCGGTTTCTTCCTCGGCGCGGTGCAGTTCTTCCTGGCCGGGTTGCGCAACCTGGTCAGCCGCGACAACTACCTGTCCTGGTACCACCGCGACGAGTACGAAAGCGAGGAGCAGGCCGCCGAGCAGACCTCCTTCGGCAACGTGCCCGAGGAGTCCGGATCATCCGGGGCATCCGGCCGGGGAGGCGACCATGGCTGAGTTCTTCGAGTTGCTGGGTGTCGCCGCCCTGTCCGATGCCCAGGTGGCCCTGGTCGCCGCCGGCGTCATGATCGTGTTGCTGCTGATGGGGTTCCCGATGATGGTGCCCCTGATGGTCGGCGCGATGGTGCTGCTGTTTTCCAAGTTCTCGATGCTCGAGCCCAGGATGCTGGTGCAGCAGATGATCGGCGGCGTGGAGCAGAGCGTGCTGGTGGCCGTGCCGATGTTCATCCTGGCTGCCGACATCATGATCAAGGGGCACACCGCCGATCGCCTGCTCGACCTGGTGAGCAAGTTCGTCGGCCATGTGCGCGGCGGCTTGCCGGTGACCACGGCGGTGTCCTGCACCCTGTTCGGTGCCGTGTCGGGTTCCACCCAGGCGACCGTGGTCGCCATGGGCAAGCCGCTGCGCCCGAAGCTGCTCGAGGCCGGCTACACCGATCGTTTCTCCATGGCGCTGATCATCAACGCCAGCGACATCGCCCTGCTGATCCCGCCCTCGATCGGGATGATCATCTACGGCGTGGCTTCCGGCACTTCGGTGGGCGAGCTGTTCATCGCCGGCATCGGGCCGGGTTTGATGATCCTGGCCCTGTTCGCGGTCTACTGCTACATCATCTCGGTCTGGAAGAAGATTCCGCCGCGCGAGGCTTCGAGCTGGGGCGAGCGATGGATAGCGCTGCGCCGCGCTTCGCTGGCCTTCGGCTTTCCGGTCATCATCATCGGCGGGATCTACTCCGGCTATTTCAGTCCCACCGAGGCGGCCTCCATGTCGGTGGCCTACGCGCTGCTGCTCGAGATGGTGATCTATCGTGAGGTGAAGCTCTCGGACCTGCCCGGCGTGGCCCTGTCGACCGGCATGATCACCGCCGTGGTGTTCATCCTGGTCGCTGCCGGGATGGGCTTTTCCTGGATCGTGTCCTTCGCGCAGATTCCCGACCTGCTGCTCGGCGACGTGGTGGCCAACGCCGCCGACAATCCGCTGATGGTGCTCGGGCTGGTGGCGGTGGCCTACTTCGTCGGCTGCATGTTCGTCGACCCCATCGTCGTCATCCTGATTCTCACCCCCATCTTCGCGCCGGCGATCCAGTCGGCCGGTCTCGATCCGGTTCACGTCGGCACCATCGTCGTCCTGCAGGCGGCGATCGGCTCGGCCACGCCGCCGTTCGGCTGCGACATCTTCACCGCCGTGGCCATCTTCCGGCGGCCTTACCTGGACGTCATCGCCGGCACGCCGCCGTTCGTGTTCATCCTGCTGCTGTCGACCGTGCTGCTGATCCTGTTTCCGCAGATCGCCTTGTTCCTGCCGCAGTTGATGGATTGAGCCTGGCCGTTCGCCTGTGGTTCCTTTCACCTTGAGCTTACGCGCAAGAGCGTTCAATAAGGCTCTTTGAGAGTTCGGAGCAATGACATGACGATTCGTGCGCTGATGGCAGCAAGCCTCATCGGCATGGCCGGCACCGCCGGTGCCGAATGCGGCAACCTGCTGGACTACTCGCACCGCGGCCTGGCCACGTCGAAGGAAACCAACCTGTGCGAAGCCCATGGCGGAAAGGTGATCCTGGTCGTCAACACGGCCAGCCAGTGCGGTTACACGCCACAGTTCGAAGGGCTCGAAGCGCTCTACCGGAAGTATCGCGACGAGGGCTTCGTCGTGCTGGGCTTTCCCTCCGACGACTTCAGGCAGGAACTCGACGACGAGGAAGCCACGGCCGATGTGTGCTACGTCAACTACGGCGTGAGCTTTCCGATGTTCGCGACCAGTTCGGTCAAGGGCGAAAACGCCAATGCGCTGTTCCTGGCGCTCAATGCCGCCACGGACGAGCCGGGCTGGAACTTCACCAAGTACCTGGTCGACCGCGACGGCCATGTCGTGGAGCGATTCACCTCTTCCGTCGAGCCCATGAACAGCCGCCTGGAGAGCCGGGTCGCCGAACTGGTCGCGCGCTAGTCCGCTTTCCTTTCCGGGCGGTCGAGCAGGATGCGATCGCTCGGCCACCATTCGGGATGATAGCGGCGGACCCAGTCGGTCATGCCTTCGCGCAGGTCCATCTGCATCAGCCAGGCGTCGGTCGGGTTGCCCGCGGTCGCGTAGAACGTTACTTCCTGGAAGTCCTCGTTGACCTCGGACACGGCGGTCATCAGGAAATCGTCTTCCAGGGCGCGCTCGTTTTTTGCCACCAGCTTCTCGAAGGCCTTGCGCAGTTTGTCCGGCTCGGCGCTGTGGTCGAGCCGCAGCGTTACGGTGCGCGTCACGCTGGCGTCGACCATCGACCAGTTCTCGAACGGATAGGAGATGAAGTACTGCACCGGAACGATCAGGCGCCGGCCGTCCCATGTTCGAAGGACCAGGAACGTGTAGTAGATCGATTCGACGTAGCCCCAGTAGTCCTCGTACTTGATCGCGTCGCCGATGCGGATCGGCTTGGCGATGGCGATCTGCAGGCTGGCCAGGATGTTGCCCAGCACGGTCCGGCCGGCAATGCCCAGCACGACGGTGATGACGCCGGCCGAGGCCAGCAGCGACATGCCCACGTTGTCGAACAGCCGCAGCTGCACCAGGAACACCATGCCGCTGATCAGCACGGCCGCCAGCAGCACGAAGCGGCGCAGGGCGTAGATCGAGGTGTAAATCTTTCGCCGGTCGCGGTCGCTGCTGTCGTCGATGTCATCGACGAAGCGCTCGGTGACCTTCTCCAGCGTGGCGTCGATCGTGCGCAGTATCGCGAGCGTCAGGCCGACGATCGTCAGGCCGATCAGCAGCGGCGAGAGGACGGTGTAGAAGAAGCCGGAGAAGCTGATGACCCAGCCGGTCAGGAACTGGCCCAGCAGCGCCATCAAGGCCACCGCCAGCGGCAGGCGCATGCGTCCGGCGGCCCGGTTGATCCAGTCGATGGGCACGGCGCGCCCAATCCAGCCGAGCGCGCTGTGGGTCAGCCAGCCCAGCAGGACCAGCAGGCCCACGGTGATCGGCAGTGCCAGCCATTCCCAGATGCGTGTGCCCGAGAAGGCGGGGCGTTGCAGGACGTCGGGCAGTCGCTCTTCGAGCCAGCCCGGGCCGTAGCGATCGTAGAGGGCGTCGATGTCGTCCACGGTTTGCGTGGCGAAGATCCAGACGGCTTCGCTCTCGGCGGGCTTGATCCGGTTGACGCGAATCTCGGCCGGCGCCGGCTGGAGCTCCAGGAAGCTCAGTTCGATGCTGCGCCGGGCTTGCCCGGCCAGCGGCGCTTCGCTGCCGGAAGTCTCGAGCAGGGCATCGGAGCGCGACGGCAACTCACCCCAGTCGATGACCATGGTGCGGTTGATGACTTCGACCAGCTTGCGGGCCAGCTCCGGTCCGCGCTCGGCCTGTTCGTCTTCCGGCAGTTCGTTGAGATTGAGCAGGTGGGCGGCTTTCTCATAGTCGCCTTCGTCGGCAAGGACGAGCAGGTGACTGACCGCCTGGCGCGGCGTGCTGCGCTCAAGGTCGGCCGGTGCCTCGCCCAGGCCGGCGTTGAGCGACTCGACCTCGAACCATCGTTCCGGCGGCGTGGTCTGGCCGGCGGCGAAGGCCGAAGCGAGAAGCAAAACGCACGCGGTGAGCCGCGCTACCCGGATGACGAAGGAAGTTGGCATTATGCCAACCTTACACCAGCCGCCCGTCAGTCGTACCAGCGCAGGCGAGAGATCTGGCGCTTGCGCAGCTTCTCGTGCTCCTTCTCGTCAATCAGGCCGTTTTCCCGCAGTTCCGCCAGGGATCGCAGGCGTTCCACCGGATCGATATCGTGTTCGAGCTTGCGAACGAAGTACCACGCAACGGACAAAAAGAACGCGGCCGTGCCCAGGCCCAGACTGATTTCCGTCATCGAGTTCTCTCCATCAACCAATGAGCCAACCCGCAAGATCGTAGCAGCCTGGATGATCGATTCAAGACCCGCATCTGCAACCTGCGCGTGCGGGTCGCGGCGAGGATGCGGGGCGGTCGCCCACGATCAGTCCGCGACCACCAGCCGATCGTGGCGCGGCAGGTAGAGGGCGGCCTTGATGTCGGTCTCGCCCATCTGTCCGAACAGCTTCCGATAGGTCTCGAGCTGGACGTTGTAGCGCTCGGCCTCCTCGCCGAGGAATCCCTCCAGGTCGCCGCCGGCGTGATAGCCCGACTTGTAGTCGATGATCCAGCGCGTGCCGTGTTCGTCCACGAAGGTCCGGTCGATGACCGCGTTGACCAGCTCGCCGTCGATGATGCCGGTCAGCGGCAGCTCGCAGGCGGCCTCGCGATGTTCGCCGCTGAGGATCCATCGGCCGGTTTCACTCGCGAGCGTGCGCTCGAAGGCTTCCCGAATGGGTTCGGCGGCAACGTCGAGATCCTGGCGGCCGGTGCCCATGGCCTGGAGCAGGCCGGGAATGCGGTCGCAGAGTGCCTGCTGCTGCGCCCGGTCGAAGCGCTCGATGCCGACTTCGCCGACGCGTTCGAGCAGGCGGTGCAGCACCGTGCCGATGCGCCTGACCTGCACGCCGGCCCAGTTGAACTCGATCTCGACTTCGCGCTCGCGCGGCGGCAGGGCGGGACGCCAGTCCAGCCGCTCGCCCAGGGGCGGCGTCCAGCCGGCGGCGACACGTCGCAGGCCCTGGTCCGGTCGTTCGTCGCCTCCGACGGCGTGCTCGTCCGCCTCGGGCGCTTCGTCCAGGGCGCGGACGAAGTCTTCGCCGCAGGTCGGCCACAGGTCGGACAGCAGGCTGCCCGAGGCCGGCTTGATCGGCTGCTTTTCGGGGTCGAGCGAGGCCGACAGCACGAGTTGTTCGCGCGCCCTTGTGGCGGCCACGTAGAGGAGGCGCTGGTGTTCGTAGGCTTCGCGCTGCTTCTGCTCGGCGCGGATGAGCTTGATCAGGTCGGTGTTGTCGTCCTGCTCGGCGGACCGCAGCGGCGCGATCAGCACACGTTCGTCGCCGGATTCGGGCGTGAACGGCAACCAGTAGAGCAACTCGCGGCTGTTGCCGCCGGTGCCGCGGTCGAGGCCGGGCAGCACGACCAGGTCCCATTCCAGGCCCTTGGCCCCGTGCATGGTCAGGATTTCGAGCTTGATGTCCTCGTCGGGCGGGTCGCCCTCGGTGAACTGCTCGTCGAGCAATTCCATGAAGGCATTCCAGTCCTCGAGCAGGCCCTGGTCCTCGGCCGCCGAGAGCGTGTCCAGGTAGGCGGCGGCGTCGCGCCATTCAGAGTCGGTATCACGCAGGACGTGCGGGCCGCCCAGGCGCCGCCATGCACCCTCCACCAGCTCACGCAAGGGCCGCTTGCGCCACAGCGCCTGCGCCCGGCCCAGGGTTTCGAGAACGCGCTCGGCGCGCGCGCGACCGGCTTCGTCCAGGCCTTCGAGGGCGTCGCAGGCCGTCATCGACCGGCCGTCGCCGGCCAGGGCGTGCAAGTCGGCCAGGGTCAGCCCGGCGACCGGTGAGCGCAGCACCGCCAGCACCGCCGCCGTGTCGGCCGGATTGGCGAGAGCGCGGGTGATGGCCAGCAGGTCCTGCACCACGGGCCGGGTCAGCAGGGGATCGAGCTTGACCGCCCGGTAGCCCACGCCGTGGCGCTGCAGCGCCGGCAGGATGTCGGCCAGGTGCGAGCGCGCCCGCACGATGATCGCCGCGGAGAAGTCCGGGTCGTCGCGACGTTCGTCGATGGCCCGGGCGACGCGCCGGGCCAGGGCATCGGCTTCCGATGCGCGGTCGGGCCGGGCCAGGATCTCGACGCCGCCGCCGGCCTCCCGACCGGCCTCCGACGGCGCGTAGCTCACCGCCCCGGCGGAGACGTCCTCTTCGACGGGAAAGATCGGACCGAGCCGCTCGTTGACCCAATCGACGATTTCGGCCGCCGAGCGGAAATTGCGCGTCAGGCGGCAGGATTCGACGGCCTGCGCGCCGATGCCCTGCTCGCGGGTGCGCATGAACAGGCCGACCTCGGCCTCGCGGAATCGATAGATCGACTGCATCGGGTCGCCGACCAGGAACAGGCTGCGTTCCTCGCCCGGCTGCCAGCCGCCGACGAGCTTCTCGAGCAGGTGGTACTGGCCCCAGTTGGTGTCCTGGTACTCGTCGACCAGAATGTGGCGAATGCGGCGGTCGAGGTAGAGCGCCAGGTCGGTGTAGCCGTTGTCCTCGTCGCCCAGGCCCCGCAGCGCCGCCGCGCCGATGCCGGCGAAGTCGCTCTGCCCGGTTTCGGCGAAGACCAGCTCCAGCTCGAGGGCCGTGGCCTCGAGCACACGGATCATGGCGGCGAGCACCTCCCACTCTTCGTCGCCGTAGCCCGGGTCGGGCAGGGCGCGGGCGCGGTCGATCCAGGCCGCCAACCCGTCATCATCGCGCAGGCGATCGAGGAGCGGCACGAGACGTTCCTTGTGCTCGCTCTTGGGCGGAAAGCCCTGGTTCTTGTTGGGGCTGGCCCGCCAGCCGCCGCTGTTGGTCAGCAGGGCGAAGCCCAGCGCGCGCCAGGTCGGCCGGTCGGCCGGGTCGGCGCCCGGCAGGCGGGTGAGGTCGCTGTCGTCGAAGGCCGAGGCCTTGTCGTCGGCGGCCAGGCTGGCGGCGGCCCGGCGCAGGATCTCCAGCAGGTTTTCCGCGTCGATCGCCGCGCGGTCGAGGGCGGTGTCGAGCGCTTCGCGGGCCGAGGCGAGCTGCTCGGCGACCACTTCGCGCAGCACGCGCTCGAAGTCCGCCCTGTCGGGATGGCCACTCATGCCCAGGGCGCGCAGCCACTGCTCGCGCTTGCCCAGCAGGGACACCAGCAAGTCCTCGATGTCCTGGCTTCGGTGGTCGCGCCACAGCAGCAGTCGCCGGACGTCGTCGGCGAGCTCGTCGCGGTCGTCGGCGCGGGCCAGCACGCGGCGGGCGGCTTCGCGGTAGAGCGCACGGGTGTTCTCCGCCGGCGCGGGCACGGGGCCGAGCTGGCTGGCCACCGGCATGGTCCGCGCCAGGTAGTGGTTGAAGCTGTCGATGGTGCGGATCAGCAGACGCTGCGGATTGTCCAGCAGGCCCCATTCGGCAACCTTGTCGGCGACGGCCCGGGCCTTGGCCAGGGCAGCTTCCTCGTGCGGCCCCGAGGCGGCATAGCCCGGCTCGAGGAACTGCAGGATGCGCTCGCGCATCTCCGCGGCCGCCTTGCGGGTGAATGTGATCGCCAGGATTTCCTCCGGCGCCTCGACCACGGCCAGCAGGCCCAGGTAGCGTTCGACCAGCAGGGTGGTCTTGCCCGAACCGGCCGGGGCCTGGACGATCACCGAACGCTGGGGTTCGACCGCCATCCGGCGTTGTCTGGAATCACTCATCGTCGGCCTCCGGCAGGATCACGCGCTCGTTGATGCGGCACAGCGCTTGCAGGTGACAGTACTTGCAGACCTGGTTGTCGCGCGGATTCACTTCCGAGCGCCCGGCGCGGAAGTCGGAGGCCAGCAATTCCAGGTGATCGCGCCAATCGTCGATCAGCGAAGGCCAGGATGCCGCGCCCTTGAACTTGGAGTTGCCCTTGATCTCGCCGATGATCGACACGCCGGGCATCTCCGTATCGACTTCCGCCAGGCCGTCGAAGCCCATGCTGTCGGGCCTCAGGCGGGCGAAGGCGATGCCCGTCGGTCGCGGCTCGAGGCTGGCGGCGTAGGCGGGCAGCTGGACGTCGGCCAGGCGCGTCTCGATCGCCCAGGCGCTCTTGCCGCTGGCCCCGGTCTTGTAGTCGATCACGACCGAGCCGCCGCCCTCGAGTTCGTCGATGCGGTCGATTTTGCCGGTCAGCTGGAGTCCGGCGAAATCCATGGCCACGTTGGTTTCGAGCGCGTTGATCGTGAATGCACCGCGCTCGCGTTCGATCTTCAGCCAGTTGTTCAGGGAGCGGTCGAGGCACTGCGCCTCGATGGCCAGTCCCTCCTCGCTGAGCGCCAGCGGACTGCGTTTCTTGAATTCATCGAGCGCCGCATCGCGGGCCGCCATAATGCGCTCTTCCAGCGCGCCCTCGTCCAGGGACTCGAGCGCTGCCAGGCCGTCCAGGCCATGCCAGAAATGCTCCAGGGCCCGGTGCACCAGGCTGCCCCGGTCGCGGGCGTCGAGGCCGGGGCGAGGCGGTGTTACATCGCCGGCACCCAGGCGTGTCTCGGCAAATGCCTTGAAGGGGCAGTCGGACTGGCGCTGCAGCACCGAGGTGCCGCCGCGGACCTCGCCGCCCGGATGCGCCGGCGCGATCGTGTCTTCGATGACTTCGTCCATCGGCGCGGGCTCGAGCGTCGGGGCGTCGCCGGCTTCCTCCACGGTCACGTCGCCGAGCAAGGGCGTGAGATGGCGCTGTTCGTCCTCGCTGCCGCGGCTGTAGCTGCCGGTGACCACGGCGCCGGCGCGCATCAGCCCGTCCAACTCGGCTCGCGCGCGTTCCAGGGCGCCCTCGGCCGTGGCCGCGGACACGGCCGCCTGAAGCCCGGCGGGAATGAAGGGATCGCGCCGCGTCGGCGAAGGCCAGGCCTGGTGGTCCAGGCCGGTGATCCGGATCGCGTCGAAGCGCGAGCCCAGTGCTTCTTCCACGCCCAGGATCTCGACCGGCGCGCCCGGGTTGCGTTCGCGGAAGGTCGCCGTGCCGGCGCGCTCGGCCAGGCGGCGAACCGCCTCGGCGCGCGGCAGCGGCCGTTCGATCACCAGGTCGAGCGCGCTGAAGTCCTCGAGCAGGTCGTGAAAGCGCTGCAGCACCTGGAACTCGCGGCTGTCCAGGCTCCTTCCGCGGCCGAAGCCGACGGCCTTGAGTTCTTCCTGGAAACGCGCCACCCATTGCGAGGGCGTGGCCGCGTCGCGGTGCTCGCGCCGGAGCAGTTCCCACTCGCCGAGCCGACCGGCCAATCCTTTCGCGCCGCTGTCGCCGGACTGCCAGGCGAGTTGCCCGGCGTGCAGCCACCAGGGGCGGCGCTGAATCACGGTCGCCAGCGCTTCGGCGCGCGCCTGCATCTCGCCTTCCCAGCCGGCCAGGAAAGGCGAGCGTAGCAGGGCGGCGGCCTGCGGCTGGCTGATGCGGTGGGGATCGATCCTCAGCAGCGACAGGGCGTCGGCAACCAGCGGCCAGCGCGACAGGGCCGGGCCCAGGGAGACATGCCAGGGCTCGTCGCGGTGGCCCTCCAGCGCGAAGCCGGTCGGATCGAAAACCTGCCGAAAGGCGCGCTCGACCGAGCCCAGTCTCTCGCGCAGCCCGGGCACGACGACTGCGATGGTCTGGCCGGGATCGTCTTCCAGCCTGGCTCGCGCCCAGCGCGCGGCCGCGAACAATTCATCTTCTTCCTCCGCGTGAGCGGCGATGCGGGAAAGCCCGGCGCTTTCCGGCGGCGCCGGCTCGCGCTCGATGCGGGTGCCGGCCGATTCCGCCGCCTCGAGAATGGCGCGTTGCAGGGGCGTCATCGGCAGCTCGAAGCCCGACAGGCGGATGCGGCCGGGCAGGGGGATATCCCCGTTCTGGATCAGACCCGGCAGGCGCCCGGCGAAGGTCCACTCGTCGATCAGTTTGCGCTGCTCGCACAGTGCCATGAAGCGTTCGGACCAGTCGCGGAATTGGGCGCTGTCCTGGCTCAGCATCGCCTCGGACCAGCGCGACGGCGGGTCAATGCGGTATTCGTGCACCAGGCGCCAGCTGGCCGCGACCATCTCGGCCACGCGCGGCTCGCCGATGAACACCTCGCGGTCGATCACCGACTGCCAGAGCACGAGGGCCTGTGAGGCGCTGATCGGCACGCGCGGGGAATCGGCCTGCAGGAACCAGTCGTCGCGCAGCTGCCCGATCCAGCTGGAGAAAGCCAGCACTTCGGGAGACCGCCAGGCCTGCCTCCCCTCGCCTTTGTGCGCTATCGCCCGACGCTGCTTTTCCGCACGCGCCAGCCGGGCGGTGGGGGTCAGGATGGTCTCGTTCGGGGTCTGCTCGCCACTCATGGCCCCGCATTATGCCGAAGGCGATTCTCAAAAGCCGAGAAGCTTTCGGGGATTTGCCTCATGTCATGAAATCGGCCATTCAAAGGGATGCGCATCACGGAAAGGGAAACCCGATGGCATTTCCTGCCCGGTTCCCTCGTAGGGGGTAGGTCGATGCCGTCGGCAGGAAGGGGAGCGACGGCGTCATTCCAGCAGGCGGGAGTCCGTTCCCGCCTTCCAGGCCAAACAAGAACCGAGGGAAAAATCAGATGACGCACTACCCTGACGCACTCGTCGGCGCGTTCGAACGCATTGGACTCGACCCCGCCGACTATCCGCTCTACCACGACATGCTCGAGCAACTGTCGACGATGGACGAGATCGACAAGATCGACCATCTCACCTTCATCACTCCCCACACCCACACGGAACGCTTTCTCGACCACTGGCAATCAAAGGGCTTCGACCTGCACGGCGAATGGAACACCGTGCGCTATCCGGCGCGGCACATCGCCCTGATCCGCGGCGGTCGCGAGGGGCACCCCTGGGAAGACATGGTGGGGCTGTCCGTCTCGGATGAACATCGCTCGCCCATCGAGCGCTCTCTCGA
>JAZBPT010000167.1:0-26714 GCA_036351755.1 Wenzhouxiangella sp.
CTGGCTGTAGACGGGGTGATTCGACAGGGGCACCAGGCCGTGGATGTCGACCATGTTGACGATCGCACCCTCGCGGGCCGACAGCTCCCGCGAACAGGCCTGCGCCAGGAAGAACGGCGCGCGCAGGTTGCTGGCCATCAGTTCGTCCCAGTCGTCCTGCGTGGCCGACCCGAATGGGGTGGGATAGAAGGCCGAGGCGTTGTTGACCAGGACGTCGATACGCCCGAAAGCCTCGAGCGCGGCATCCCGGATACGTTCCGGCGCCGAATGCTCGGCCAGGTCGGCGGGGACCAGGGCGACCGAGCCGCGCCGCAGGGCCAGCAGCTCGTCACGTAGCGCTTCGGCCTCGTCGGCCGAGCCGCGGTAGTGAATCACCACGTCCAGGCCGCGCGCGTGCAGCCCCCGGGCCGTCGTGGCGCCGATGCGCCGGGCCGCGCCGGTTACAATCGCCACACGTCCACGCTGTGCTTCCACGCTTGTCGTCATCGAGTTCTCCATCCCTGTCGTTGCCCGAGCCGCCGGCCGAACTGGTCGAGCTGAGCGAAACACTCTGTCGCAAGGTCGTCGCCGAAATCGAGCGCGACGGCCCCATGCCCTTCGACCGCTACATGTCGATGGCATTGTACGAGCCCGGGCTGGGCTACTACGTCAATGGCCTGCACAAGTTCGGACAGGCCGGCGACTTCATTACCGCTCCGGAACAGGGCGGATTGTTCGCCGCCGCGCTGGCGCGCCAGTGCGACGAGGTGGCGCGCGAACTCGGCCCGGACTGGACCCTGCTGGAGCTCGGCGCCGGCTCGGGCGTGCTGGCGCGCGACCTGCTCGCCGGCCTGGCGTCGCCGCCGGGGGAGTACCTGATCCTCGAGCCCAGCGCCCCCTTGCGGGAAGTCCAGCGCGAAACCCTCGCCGATTTGCCGAAAGCGCTGCGCGATCGGGTCCGCTGGGTCGACGCCCCGCCGATGGAAGCCTTCGAAGGGGTGATCGTCGGCAACGAAGTGATCGACGCGCTCGCCGTGGCCCGCTTCGAGGTCGGCGACGAGGGATTGCTCGAACAATGCGTGACCTTCGACGGCCAAAGGCTGCAGTGGACCACGCGACCGCCGCGACCGCGACTGGAGCGGGCGTTCGACAAGCTCCAGCAGCAGCTCGGCCGCCGGCTGCCCGCCGGCTATGCGGGGGAAATCGCCGTCGACCTGCCCGGCTGGGTGGCGACCGTCACCGAGCCGCTGGCGCGCGGGCTGGTGCTGTTCATCGACTACGGCTATCCCCGCCCGGAGTACTACCACCCCGACCGCAGCGAAGGCACCCTGGTCTGCCACTATCGCCACCGGGCCCATTTCGACCCCTTCGTCTGGCCGGGCCTGACCGACCTGTCGGCCTTCGTCGATTTCACCGCCGTGGCCGAGGCCGGCCTCGACGCCGGCCTCGAAGTCGCCGGCTTCACCACGCAGGCGGGCTTCCTGCTCGCCCTGGGCGCCCACGAAGCGGTCGAAGCAGCCGACGACGACGCCGAACGGCTCAGATTGTCCGGAGAACTCAAACGCCTCACCCTGCCCGGCGAGATGGGCGAAAAGTTCAAGATGATCGGCTTGTCGCGGGGCTTCGACGAACGCCTGAGCGGCTTTGAGCTGATGAGCCAGCTGCACAGGCTTTGATGCTTCAGTCGTCCGTAGAGGATGTCACCGCGACCTACGCGGCCGCTTGGTCGAGTCCCTGAGTCAGATGCCAATCCGTGAGCCGTGCCAGTTGGCCTCACGCCAAGGCGCTAAGACGCGAAGATCGCCAAGAAAAGATCGAGAAAGAAGACTGAGAGGAACCTGAAGCCTGTCCCCTTTTCTCGGCACTTTGCGACCTTGGCGCCTTGGCGCCTTGGCGTGAACCCAATCAGCACGGCCCCACAGTATCCATCACGCTCAGGGACCCACCAATGGCTACGTCGTCTAGACCTCGGAGCCTAATTCCCGGGTCTATCATCGAGCCTGAGATAAACTCGGCAGCAGCGCCATGCCCAAGCCATATGACTACATCATCGTCGGCGCCGGTTCGGCCGGCTGCGTGCTCGCCAATCGCCTGAGCGCCGACCCCTCGATTCGCGTGCTGCTGCTGGAAGCCGGGCCGCGCGACTGGAATCCGTTCATCCACATGCCGGCGGGCCTGTCCAAGCTGGTCAACTTCAAGTCGCTCAACTGGAACTACGAGACCGAGCCGGAACCGGCGCTTAACAATCGCCGCCTGTACTGGCCGCGCGGCAAGGTGCTGGGCGGGTCGAGTTCCATCAACGCAATGTGCTACTCCCGCGGCCACCGTACCGACTACGACGACTGGGCGGCGGCCGGCAACCCCGGCTGGAGCTGGCAGGACGTCCTGCCCTACTTCCTGCGCTCCGAGGACCAGGCCCGGGGGGAGTCCGAGCTGCACGGCGTCGGCGGGCCGCTGAGCGTCTCGGACCTGAGCTACACGAACCCGCTCAGCGAGGTCTACATCCAGGCCGCCGAGCAGGCGGGTTTCGCCCGCAACCCGGACTTCAATGGCCCGGCCCAGCGCGGCGTGGGCTTCTACCAGGTCACGCAACGCCAGGGGCGGCGCTGCAGCACGGCGGCCGGCTACCTCAATCCGGTCAAGTCGCGCCCCAACCTGACCGTGCTGACCGGCGCCCTCACGCTGGGCCTGACCTTTGCCTCGGGCGACCGGGTCAACGGCGTGCGCTATCGCCGGCACGGCATCACCCAGTCCGCAATTGCCGAGCGGGAAGTCCTGCTTTCGGCCGGCGCCATCAATTCCCCGCAGCTACTGATGCTCTCGGGCATCGGACCGGCCGGCATGCTCGAGTCCGCGGGCGTGAAATGCCGCCACGAACTGCTCGATGTGGGCCGCAACCTGCAGGACCATCTCGACATCTGCACGCTCACGCGCTGCTCCCAGCCGGTCACCTACGACCAGCTGAACGAACTGAGAGTGGGACTGCGCTACTTCCTGCACCACGAGGGCGAGGGCACCTCCAACATCGCCGAGGCGGGCGCCTTCATCGTCAGCGGACGCGGCCGCGACGACCGGCCGGACGTGCAGATGCACTTCGTGCCCGCCCTGCTCGACGACCACGGGCGCAACCGCCTGCCCGGCGACGGCTACACCCTGCATGCCTGCCCGCTCAGGCCGCAGAGCCGCGGGCACCTGGCGATCCGCTCCGACGACCCGCGCCAGCCCATCGCCATCCACGCCAACTACCTGAGTGAATCCGAAGACCTCGAGATGATGCTCGAGTGCGTGAAGCTCTCGCGGCGAATCCTCGAGCAGCCGGCCTTTCGCCCCTTTCGGGCCCACGAGATCTACCCGGGCGACGACGTGCGCAACCGTGACGGGTTGATCGATTTCATCCGCACCAAGGCGGAGACGATCTACCACCCGGTGGGCACCTGCCGCATGGGAAGCGACCCGCATTCGGTGGTCGACCCCGAGCTGCGCGTGCGGGGCCTTTCGGGTCTTCGCGTCATCGACGCATCGATCATGCCCTCCCTGGTTGGCGGCAACACGAATGCGCCGACGATCATGATCGCCGAGAAGGCCGCCGACCTGATCCTGGCCGGCGCGGCCGCGCAACCGGCACAGGCGGCCTGAACTTCAGTGCGCCTGGCCGGTACGCATCAGGGGAAGCGGTACGTGCAACAGGGCGCAAACCACGCGTAGTAGGTCGAGTTCGTCGTCGACGACTTGCTCGTCGTGGGCCGCGCAGCACAACAGGGCGGCGACGAGCGAATGCTTGGACTCCGGCCGCAGGTCGTCGAGTCGTCCCAGAATCTGGTCCAGTCGCCCGGCCCAGGCCTTCACTTCCGGCATGGCCGGCACCTGCCCGTGCAGTTCGGTCATGCCCGCGGCGAAGGCCGATTCGGCGCCGGCGGAATCGTCCGGATGGCCGTAGTCGGCCAGGATCGCCATCAGCTCGGTCGCCTCGCTCTTGCGCGATGCGAGCTTGCGGCGTCCGGCCGGCCTGGCCTGCGCCGGGCGCAGCGCATCGCGAATCATCACGTTGACCAGGCGCGTCAGGGAATACTCGAACAGGTCCACTTCACCGTCGGCCCGGGCAAGGCCCTCGAGCAATCGCATGAAGGCCACAAGCTCGGGTTCGGGGCGGCGCCTGATCTGTGGAAAGGCCATCTCGACCAGGGGCAGGCGCGTTGAGCGCGGCTGGTCGGACAATGCCTGGTGCAATTGCCGCACCTGCGCTTCGCTGTCGCCGCCGAGCTTGCGCGCGACCTGGAGGAGCTGGCGTTCGCGCACTTCCGGGTCTTCGCTCATCAGCAGGCTGCAAACCAGCTCCTGCGCCCACTCGTCGGAATGCGCGGCCCGCTCGAGCGGTGCCGGAACGCCCGCGGCCATGATGGCGGCCGTGAGCGCCTGCTCCATGCCCGGGCGACCGATCTGCTCGGCCAGGCTGCCCAGGTCGGTCACCAGCCGGGCCGGATCGATTCCCTCGGCCGCTTCCCGCGCCTGCCGCCGCCGCTCGGCCTCCTCGGCTTCGGCCTTGCGCGCCTGGGCGTGACGATCCATTTCGCGGGCGATGCGCTCGAGTTCTTCGGGGCGAAAGGAGGGATCGATCGCCTCGATGCGTTTTTCCAGCGGCGGGTGGGTGGCGAACATCTGGTAACCCATCCCGGTCGAGAACAGCATGTGGCCCACCTCTTCGCTGTCGGCGGTGAGGAATGAGCCTGCGTAGAGCGCGCCGATCTTCTTGAGCGCGTTGCCGATGCCCTCGGGATTTCGCGTGAACTGCACGGCCGAAGCGTCGGCGAGGAACTCGCGCTGGCGGGAAACCGCGGCCTTGATCCAGCGCCCGAAGAACAGCCCGACATAGCCCAGAACGACGATGCCCAGGCCGGCCAGGACCGCGGGGCCGGCATTGCGGCTGTCGCGCGCGAACCGCGCGGAGTAGAGCAGTTTCCGGCCCACGATGGCGATGGCCAAAATGCCGAACAGGAAGCCGATCAGCCGGATGTTGAGGCGCATGTCGCCGTTGAGAATGTGGCTGAATTCGTGGGCGATCACACCCTGCAATTCATCACGATCGAGGTGCTCGAGCGTCCCGCGCGTGACCGCCACGGCGGCGTCGGCCGGAGAGAAGCCGGCGGCGAAGGCATTGATGCCCTGCTCGTGCTCGAGCACGTAGATCTCGGGCACGGGCACGCCCGAGGCGATGGCCATCTCCTCGACGACGTTGCGCAACCTCTGGCGAAGCGGATCGGATGGCGAGGCATCGAGGCGCGTACCGCCCAGGGACTGCGCCACCTCGCCCCCGCCGCCGCGCAGCTGCAGGGTTCGGATGGCGCTGGCCCCCAGGATGATGCCGCCGGTGATCACCGTCGCCCAGAACAGGATCCAGGGATCGGGACCGATGGCGAAGTAGACGAACACGTCGACCGCCGCAACGATCGCCAGTACGGCCAGGGCGAACATGGCCAGCAGGTAGCCACTCTGGCGTCGGGCCTTGTCCTGATGTTCGAAGAAATTCACGCGTTACGAAAAATCGACTTGCACCGCCTCCCGCTTGGCCGGGTCGTCGATCTCGAGGAACTCCGCCGGCTTGAAGGTGAACATGCCGGCGACGATGTTGGCCGGAAAGCTCTCGCGCAGGGTGTTGTAGGTCATCACTGCGTCGTTGAAGGCCTGGCGGGCGAAGGCAACCTTGTTTTCCGTGCTGGTGAGCTCCTCGGAGAGCTGCATCATGTTCTGGTTGGCCTTGAGGTCCGGGTAGTTCTCGGACAGCGCAAAAAGACGCCCCAGGGCGCCGGAGAGCCCCTGCTCGGCCTCGGAGAGCTTGCGCATGGCATCCGGGTCGGACGGATCGGCGGCGGCGTTCTTGAGCTGCTGGTGCGCGCCGTTGCGGGCTTGGATGACGGCCTCGAGCGTTTCGCGCTCGTGGCTCATGTACTTCTTGGCCACTTCGACCAGGTTGGGGATCAGGTCGTGGCGCCGGTTGAGCTGCACGTCGATCTGCGCAAAGGCGTTCTTGTAGCGGTTGCGCGCGGCGACCAGGCGGTTGTAGATCGTGATGGCGAAGAATGCCGCCGCCACGATGACGATCAACAGCACCCATTCCATGGGTTCGTCCTCCTTGGAAAATCCGGTCTCAGTTTACCCGCTCGATCCGCCAGCGTCAGCGCCACCGATGCGCAGGTCGAACAGCAGGCCGACGAAGCGGCTCTCGACCAGCGGCCATCGCAGGAAGTGCGCACCCTTCGGCAGCAGCGGCGGCGGACCGGAATGAGAAGGAAACGGCGACTGCAACCAGGCCAGGGCCTCGGCCTGCTGCCGCCAGGCATCAAGCCGGTCGGCGTCGGTTTCGTCGAGGGTCTGGGGGTCGACGAGCAGCAGGTCGCAGGGCCTCGCGCGGCGGCGGGCATCGACGACTCGAATGCCCCAGCGCCGGGCCAGGGACTGCAACACGCGCAGGGTGGGCGTCGGGACGCTGGCCCCGACAACCTGCCCCTGGAGCATGCTCGAAAGGGCCGGGCCGGACGTCTCGGTCGGCGCGTCGTGTGCCGGCAGTCGCACCCGGAACCGGCTGCCGCCGTGGCAGCCGTTCAGCAGGTCGAGCGTGCCGCCCATGGCATCGACGAGCCGGCGGCAGATCGCCAGGCCCAATCCCGACCCGCTGTAGGAGCGGGTGATCGAAGCATCGAGCTGCGTGAACGGCTCGAACAGCCGGTCGCGGTCGCGCGCACTGATGCCGGGGCCGGAATCGGATACCACCAGGACGAGCTGGCCGTCGCGGCCGGCGGCCGCGCTCAATTCGATGCCGCCGCGCTCGGTGAACTTGACCGCGTTGCTCAGCAGATTGCCCAGCACCTGGGAAATGCGATCGCTGTCGCCCGACGCCGAAAGCGGCAGGTCGGCGGCGATCCGCAGGCGCAGGTCGAGTCCCTTGCGGGCCGCGTTGGGGGCGTGCAGGTCCACGACCTGCTCGAGCATCGCGGCCAGGTCGAAGGGCTGCTCGTTGAGACTCATTCGGCCGGCCTCGATGCGGGAGATATCCAGCACGTCGTCGATGATGCGCTGGAGCTGCAGGCCCGACTGCCGGAGGGTGTCGAGAATGTCCTGCTGTCCGGGTTCGGTCTCGGTTTCGTAGAGCAATTCGACCATGCCCAGAACGCCGTGCAGCGGCGTTCGGATCTCGTGACTCATCGTGGCCAGGAACTCGGACTTGGCGTTGCTGGCCTGCTCGGCTCGCTCGGCCAGCGCGCGAACGCGCTGCAGCAACAAGGCGTTGTGCAGGGCCTGCGCCGCCATCTCCTCGAGCAGCCGAAGCCTTTCACGATCCTCGTCGCTCATGCTGCCCGGCAGCGCCTCGACCAGCACACGGGCGATGTCCCGGTCGCCGACGCGCAGGGTCAGGGCCAGGTCGTCGCCGTCGGCGGCGGCTTCCAGTCGCCGGCGCCACTGCTCCCTTGTCAGCGGGTCTCGCTCGGGATCGGTTGCCACAAGGTCGCGTGGCAGGTGCTCGTCCACGTAGCCCAGCCAGGCGGCGTGCCCCCCGGTGACCTGGACGATCTCGCGCGCAATGGTCGCCGCGAGCTCCAGGGGTTCGAGGCTGTGATTGAGGCGGGTGATGATCTTGCGCTGCTGCTCGGCCAGGTCGCGCTTCTGGCGCGCCTCGCGGACCTCCCTGCGGCGCTGGTTGGCGCGTCGATAGCCGCGCAGGCCTGCGCCGGTACCTGTCAAGGCGAGCAAGGCGTAGGCGGCCAGCGCCCAGCCGCTCAGCCATGGGGGCTGCCGGATCTCCACGGGGAGCGCGTCGCCCTCCCTGCTCCAGGGCCCGTCCGGGGCGGCGGCCTGAACGACGAAGCGGTAACGACCCGGAGGGAGGTTCGAATAATGGTGCCGGGTCTGCCCGATGAGCTCGATCCAGTCGGTGTCCCAGCCTTCGAGCTTGACACGATAGCGCGTTCGTTCGGTGGCGAGATAGCTGGTCGCGAGAAAATCGATGAACAGATTGTTGTGATCGTGTTCCAGTTCGATCGCCGTGCTGGAAACCGGATCGAGTTCGACGATGCGGTCGCCGGCCTGGACGCGCGTCACGTGCACCTTCGGCGCGACGGAAACGCGGCTGATGCGCCCGGGGTCGACGGTGATGATGCCGCCGCGACCACCGAACGCCAGGGTGCCATTGGGCAGCGTGACCGCGGTATTTTCACCGAACTCCACGGCAGCCATGCCGTCGCGTTGCGAAAAATGGCGGACCCGGCCATCCGCCACGCGCAGCAGCGACAGGCCGCTGGTGCGCATGAGCCAGATGTCGCCGAGCGCATCGGCGACGATCTCGATCACGCGCCCCGGCGGCAAGCGGCCCTCGAGATCGTATTGCCGTACGGCAACAAGTGAGTCTCCCTCGCGACGCCAGAGCTGGATCGACTGATCCGTCGCCAGCCAGAGTTCATCGTCCAGCCAGGCGGCGGAGGCCAGCGGTCGCGTGGCCGGTACTTCCTGGCGGACGAACCCCTGTTCCTCGCTCCAGCGGTAGACGCCGCCCGGTGCGATCAGCCACCAGGCGCCATCCGGACCGCGCATGATCTCGCGCGGAGCCGTCTCGGGAAGGAAGCGCCGCGCCTCGCCATCGGGATGGAAGTGCTCGCGCTCGCCCGTCGACTCGTCGAGCAGGAAAAGTCCGACATCCTGGGTGGCGATCCAAAGCTGTCGCTCGTTCTTTCGTTGCAGCGTCGAAAACGTACCGGAGGCGAGATCACCCCGGGTCATCAGGACCTGGTGGGCGCCGTCCTCACCCAGTGCAGCCCGGACCACGCTCTTCTGGGTCGCGAAATAGAGCGTGTCGCCCTCGCGAAGTATCTCCAGGACCGCGGCGCCGGACAGGGCTTCCTTAACCGCTTCGGAGACGGTGGGTAGCGGCTCTTCGCGATCCGCCAGCGCAAGAAACTCGACATCACCGCGCAGGCCGCCGATCCAGAACCCCCTCGATTCTTCATCCCAGGTCAGGCTCATGACCGGATCGAGATTGACGGCATCGGGTCCCTGCCGTCCGGGAACGGGTTGGTAGCGCTCGAACGCGGCCGATCCGGGCGGAAGGTAGGCGGCACCGCTTCGGGTCGTCGTCAGCCAGAGTCCGCCTTCCCGGTCGAAGCTTGCGCTGTCGATGGCGTCCGACGGCAGTCCGTTGGCCAGGCCGGGCTGATGCCGGACGGCGCGGACGGTGGCGTCGGGATCGGGTAACTTCCTGTAGAGCCCGATAGTGGATGCGATGACCAGTTCCCCGGAATGAGGATCTGGAGCGATCGCGGTGACCATCGCGTCGACGTCCGCAATGCGTCGGGGTTGGGCGTGAGGGGCCTCGTCGACGGAGCCGAGGTCGTAAACCTCGCTGCCTTCGCTGAAGTAGATTCGACCTTTCGCTTCGGTCAGGTGGAATGCGAATTTACCCTGCTCGGTGACGCGGATCGCTCGAAAACGCGAGTCTTCCGGCTCCATTACCGAAACCTGGCTGGTCTGGATCAACCAGACCCGGCAACGCGAATCGACTTCCAGATGCACTTGGAACCCGCCCGGGTTGAGGCCCGCCTCTTCGCTCTGGGGGTAGCTGGTCAGTTCGTCCGTAGCCGGATCGTAAACGGCGACCCCGCCGCGCATGAAAGCCATCCAGACGCGGCCGTCGCAGTCCTCGGCCATCGACCAGATGTTGCCGGCGGGCAGTCGCCCGCCGCGTTGCTCGGGCTCGAGGTGGCGTCGCAGTTTGATGTCGGGGCCGATCTGCACGACGCCCCGGTTCTCGACGCCGGCCCAGACCGTGCCGTCGCTGTGGGCCATCAGCGACATGATGTTGCGGCCGGGCAAGGGATCGGGGTTCTCGGGATCGCTCGGAATGAAGCGCATCCGCTGACCCTCGTGGCGCACCAGACCCCCGCGGGTGCCGATCCAGATGAAGCCGTGCGCGTCCTGCACGATAGCCTCGACACGTCGGTCGGGCAGCCCCTCATTGACGCTGAGGGTGCGGAACACCGGCCCTTGCTCGAGCCCGGCGTGGGCCGCAATCGACGCAAGGGCGAGCCCAAGGAGCAAGGAAATCAGGCCGGCCACAGGGACGCGGCGCGGCGTATCATCTCGCCCCGCTGCCGCGCCCGGCTTGCCTCCCTCAGCCAACATGCCTTTCAGATCATCAGCATTCGTTTCGCGAAGTCAAGTGCGCTGCGGCTTTTCGAAGACGTGGAAAGTGCCCACCCGGTGGCTGCCACGGTAGTGCAACTCCCCGCTTTCCAGCGAGTGCAGACCGGCTTTTTCGAAAGCCTGCGTCCAGTCCGGGTCTCGGGCAATGCGCTCGTTGACGTCGAGCATGTCCGAGAGGCGCTGGCGGGCGGCGAACAGCTCGCTCACCGCCGAGCCGATGGCGGGCCGCTGACGGATCAGCGCGGCCTCGTTCAGTCCCAGGGTCTGGTCGGCCATGGTCAGAACGTAGCGGAACAAGCCCGAACCGGATTGCTTGTAGCGTTCGAACAGTTGGGGACCGATGCGGTTGAGCTCGTTCCGATATTCCGGGGCCGGTATTTCTCCGGACGCAAAGCGCTGCAAGACAATCAGCGCACCGAGCTCGTCGAGCACGGAGAACTCCTCGGACTCGCGCCGCATCGTCTCGATCATGTCGGAGGTGGGCGTATGCGCGACGAAAGCCAGACGCGCGCCCGGTCGAAGCAGCCGCTCGCTCTGGGTCGCCGCAGCCGGCCAGTCGCAGTACTCGATGCCGTACTGGCTCATCACCAGGTCGAAGGAGGCGGCCGGCAGATCGGATTTTTCGAACGGCGTGGCGTCGATGAAACGAATGTCTTCCATGCGACTGACCGCTTCGGGATGCGCCCTGCGCACTGCCTCGGCATCGATACGCGCCGCATCGACGCCGGTGATCGAAAAGCGGCGGGCGTGCTGGTGGGAAAAGGCGGCCGCCAGCAGAGCCAGGGCGCCGTTGCCCGTGCACACGTCGAGGAGCTGCGCGCGGGACGGAAGCCGTTCGAACTGGCGTCGCCAGAATGCGGCCACTTCACCGTCGTAGTTGGCGGCGAAGTCCTGCGGCAGGGATGTCAGGCAGCCCCTCGCCCAGTAGCGGCTCCAGTGGCTGTAGGTATCGGACATTGAATCGCGCGGCGTTGACCCGCGACTAGCTTAACCGTTCGGTGACCTCGAAGCGGGGCGAGGTGAAGGCCGAAAAAGAAAGGCCCGGGAGTCCCGGGCCTTTCCTCGGCTCGAAAGCCGACTTCTCGTCTCTGATCGTCAGATCAGAAGTTCTGGGTGTACCGGATGTACGGGATACGACCCCAGCCGTCCGAGTAGTTGTACGCGTAGCTGCGCGAGAAGAACGGCGACAGCGGCGGATTGCGGTCCGCGACGTTGCGTACGATCAGCGACAGCTCCGAGTTCCACGGCGTGAACCAGGTGGCGGTCACGTCATGGCGGGTCCAGGACGAAACGTGGCCCTGCTCGACGCGAGCGGTGCCGGCTTCGTTCAGCAGAACCTGCTCGGAGGTGCTGTCGGTGTGGTGGAGGTTCCAGGCAAACCGGAAGTCACCGATGGAGTAGGTGTTGTCCAGGTTGGCGCGGAACTGCGGCGTACCCAGCGTACCCACGGTTTCCGGGCTCGGGATGTTGTCATCCAGCTCCGAGTAGATTTCCCACTTGTCGATGTAGCCGACCTGCAGGTTGGAGCGCAGCATGCCGGCATCGCCGAAGTCGAAGCTGGCACGCAGGTTGACGTCGACACCCGAGGTTTCGAGGTCGCCCTCGTTGGCCGGGCCGTAGATGATCTCGTCGATACCACCGCTGGCGTCACGGTATACACCGAGGCCTTCGGGGAACGCACGACCTTCGACTTCAAGGTTGATCAGCTCCTGAGCACCGATGGTGCGGATCAGGTTGTCGATCTCGATCTGGTAGAAGTCAACCGAGCCGCTGAGCCATTCGGTCGCCTGGAAGGCGATACCGGCGGCGTAGCCCTTCGAGTTTTCCGAATCCAGGTCCGAGTTACCGATGGAGAAGGCGTCGGTCTGGATTTCCGGGCAGTTGTTCGGCGAAACGCCCAGCTGCTCACAGCGGACGAAGTCACGCACGAACTCGGCCGAGAAGGCACGCTTGGCGTTGATCAGCGTCAGGTCCGGAGCGGCATAGCCCTCGGCGTAGCTGGCGCGCAGCGTGATGGAATCGGTCGGCTGGTAGCGCAGCGCGATCTTCGGGCTGATGTCGTCGCCGTAGTCGGAGTAGTCGTCGTAACGAACGGCGCCGGTCAGCTCGAGGTTGTCCATGAGCGGGAACAGCCACTCGGTGTAGAGGGCCGAAACGTCACGGTCGCCGGAGGAGCTATTGCCGGCCGAGCCGCCGACCAGGCCGGCTTCACTCAGGGAGTCGTACTGGTCGAAGAAGGTCTCTTCGCGGTACTCGGCACCGACCACGGCCTGGATCCAGCCGCCGCCGATTTCGGCGATGTCCATGCCAGCGCTACCGTAGAACTCCTTGATCTCGAACTCGGATTCGCGGGCGATGGTCACGCGCATGCCGTTGAGGGTGTCCTCGGAGGCACCGAACGGGTTGGTCGGATCGTAGCTGCCGTCGTTGAGGAATGCCTGCATGTTCGAGCGCATGCCGTAGTTACGGCCGACGTCGTAGCCCTTGTAGCGGCTGTAGTTGACGCCGAAGTCGAGGTCGACGCCGCCGACTCGACCTTCGAAGCCGAGCAGGCCGGAGTGAACGTTGGACTCGACGGTGTTATCGCGCGGGCCCAGGGCCTGGAAGCGATGGTACAGGACCGCCGGGTAGTCGTACGGGTTGGCCGGGGAGTCGGCGTCGAGGACGGCGAAGTCCGGCAGCGGCGCGTAACGACCGAAGGAGAACGTGCGGGTGTTCTCCAGGCGGGTGTAGACGCGCCAGTCGTCGTTGATCATGTAGTCGCCGGTGACGTGCAGCGACTGGTTCTCGATGGAGGCTTCGTCGGCCGACTCGGTGGTGTAGTCGTAGAAGCAGCCTTCACCGCCCCAGAACGTGTCGTCGGTCAGGCGATACAGGTTCGGCGACAGGGATTCACAGGCACCAGCCGGAGACTGGACCTGGCCGGCGTTCGGGCCGTCCAGCAGCACCCAGTTGTTGCCGTACGGGCTGAGGTTGCGGGCCTGCGAGAACGGGTTGGCAACCGTCGACTGCGACCAGGGACGCTGGTTGGCGAAGATGATGCCGCGCGAGTTCTTCGAGGCGACGGCCAGCATGCGGCCGCGATCGCTCTGGATGCCCAGCATGGCGTGACCGGCGCGCTGCTTGCCGCCTTCACGTTCCGGGTTGCTGTAGGTGTAGCTGATCTGCGCGCCTTCGTAGTCCTTGCGGGTGATGATGTTGATCACACCGCCGATGGCGTCGGAACCGTACACGGCCGAGGCACCGTCGGACAGGATTTCAATGCGCTCGACAGCACCCAGCGGAATGGCGTTGAGGTCCTGGCCGGTACCGATGAACGGGTTCTTCGGGAAACGACGGCCGTCGATCAGCACCAGCGTGCGGTTGCCGCCCAGGCCGCGCAGCGAGATGCCGCCGTGGCTCTGCGCCGAGGAACCGGACTGCGGACGGAAGGAACCGAACGAGTTGAAAGTGGTATTGCGGAGCAGGTCCGCAATCGAGGTTTCGCCGGACAGCTCGATGGCTTCGCGGTCGATCACGGTAACGGGAAGGGCACCTTCCACGTCGGCACGCTGAATACGCGAACCAGTGACCTGGACGCGATCAAGGTCTGCAGCCTCTTCATCGTCGTCCTGGGCAGCGACCGGCGCAGCGGTCATTGCCAGGCTGGCGATCATACCCGCCCCGAGGGCGTAGTTGATTGCCTTGGCAAGTGGGTTACGGTTGTGCTTCATCAGACTCTCCATTGTCTTTTGATTTCTGGTTAAAGCATTCGATACTAGTATCGACAGCAATGTGTCGGAGCGGAAAACCCGCCACGCCAGGCGCACTGACGCACGGCCCGAAGTGACCCGGCCTCCGACTCAGAGCCGATACTAGCACCATCGTTTGGCAATGAAAAGGGTCTTGTTAACGACATGTAAAGCCCTGAAATGCCAGCCCGAAAGCCCGAGTTGATGGGGCCTGCGGGCGATTTCGGGGCGAGCCGTTCGGCCCGTTTCGGGGCCCGGACCGCCACGCCCCCGGCCGCCGATTCCCGGCCCACAGCCACATCCGGCACCGACTGGTATCCTTGTAAAAGCGGCACGATGAAGCCGCCCCACCCGCCCCTTCTTCTCACATATCCAACCGTGCAGACAACGCCCCGACAAGACGACATCCGACGTGCGCACGAAGCCGAGTCCCGCTTGAAGCGCGGCGACCTGGAGGGCGCGCGCGAACTCTTCCGCGCGCTCGCCCGCCGCGTGGACGACGCGGGAATCTGGCTGCGCCTGGCCGAAATCGACGCGGCCCTGGGACAGCCCGACCGGGCACTACACGCGCTGGGCCGGGCGGCCGCCGTCCAGCCACGCCCCTGGCAGGCCAGCGCACGCATCGCCGAGCTGTTCTTCGAACTGGGCCGGCCCGACCGATCACTGGCGCTACTGGAGCGTGAGGCCGCCCGCCAGCCCGGCAACGAGCGCCTCCAGCTTCTGCTCGCCCAGGCCCACGAGGATGCCGGGCAGCGCGAGGCCGCCGTCGAGGCTTACCAGACGGCGCTCCGCGCCCGCCCCGGCTGGCCGGCCGCCATGGGCGGCCTGCTTGGCGTCGCGCGCGACGAACTGCGCGAGGACTGGCTGGAGGACGCCCGCCGTATGCTGGCGGCCGGCCAACTCGATGCCGATGAAAGAGCGGTTCTCGGCTACGCACTGGGCCGCGCCCTGGAACGGCGCGGCGACTACGACGGCGCCTTCGACGCCTGGCGCCGCGCCAACGAACTGCGCCGCCGACTCAGCGGCGGCCTCGACCGGAAAGGCGCGCAGCTGCACGCCGAGCGCCAGATCGAACGCTACAACCCGGAACTGCTGGCCAGGCGTCCGGAGCTGGAGCAACCCGAGCAGACCCCCGTATTCATCGTCGGCATGCCGCGCAGCGGCACGACACTCCTGGAGAGGATGCTAGGCACCCACCCGGAGGCCGCAGGCTACGGAGAGTTGCCCGTGATCGGACAGATCGCCCGCGCTCTCGAACAAAGCCGGCCCGAGTGGCCCGGGCATCCGCAATCGATCACGGAGGTCTACCCGGTCGAATTGCTGCAGGACATGGTCTATCGCTTCTTCGAGGAGATCCGGCGGCGCGGAAGCGGCGAGCCGAGGTTCGTGATCGACAAGGCGCCGCTGAACTTCTTCCAGGCCGGCCTCATTTCGCAGCTGTTCCCCCAGGCGCGCATCATCGTCTGCGAACGCGACCCGCGCGACGTGTGCCTGTCGATCTTCTCCGAGAACTTCGCCGCCGACCAGGCCTTCTCCACCGATCTCGACGATCTCGTCTTTTTCTACCGTCGGTACCGCGGCCTGGTCGAACACTGGAAGCGCGCCCTTCCCGACCGGGTCCGCTCCGTAAGCTACGAAACCCTGGTCGACTCGCCGGAGGCGACGCTGCGCCCCCTGCTCGAATGGATCGGCATGCCCTGGGACGACGCCTGCCTCGACTTCCACACGCGAACGGGCGACGTCGCAACGCCGAGCCGCTGGCAGGTGCGCCAGCCGATCTACCGCAGCAGCATTGGACGCTGGCGTAACTTCCGGCCGCACATCGCCCCGCTGCTCAAGGCCTTCGGGGACGAAGCCGAGCCGAGCGGAAATGATTGAGGCCGCCCGCCGGCGACGGCTATCATCGGCGACATGAACAGCAGCGCACCGCAGGGACCGGACCTGAACGAAATGACCCGGGCGGCCGAAGCCGGCGTGGCCGAGGCGCAATTCAATCTCGGACTCGCGTGGCTCTACGGCGACGCGGGCCGCCGCGACCCAGCGCAAGCCTGGAAGTGGCTCGACAGGGCTCAGGACCAGGGCGTGGCCGAAGCACGCGCGGCGCTCGGCATGATGTGCCTGAGCGGACAGTGCGAGGGCCGGGAAGGCGCGTTCGACCTCCAGCGGGCCGTCGAGCTGCTGCAGTCCGCCCATGCCGGCGACTCGGTGGAGGCCGCCTACCGCCTGGGCACGCTGAAGATGACCGGTTGCGGCCTCGAGCCCGACATCGCCGCGGGCGCGGCCATGATCGAAGACGCGGCTCGCCGGGGCCACATGCTGGCCCTCAACGATGCCGCCTGGTGCCTGGAATACGGGCTTGGACTGGCGCGCAACCCCGCCCGCGCCCTGCGCGCCTGGCAGCTCGCCGCCGAGGCGGGCATGCCGCGGGGTTGGTTCACGCTCGGCGTATGGCTGATGGAGGGCCGGCACGTCGGCGCGGACCCGGGCCTGGCGAGGGCCTGCCTGGAACGAGCGGCGCGGGCCGACTACCCGCTGGCGGCAACGCTGCGCGACAGCCTCGACGCCACCGCCGGCGATGCCGCGCGCGCCCTGCAACTGCAATTCGACCCATCGGCCCGAAGCTCCCCGCCCGATGCTGCCCGCGAACGGCTCAGCGAGTCACCGAGAATTGAACTGCTGAAGGGTTTCGTGCCGGTGGAGACCCGCGCCCACCTGATCGCGCGCGGACGTCCCATGGTCGAACCTTCGCGCGTGCTCAGCGACACCGGCACGATCGACCGCAGCAGCATCCGCACCAGCGGGGAAACCTGCCTGCTTCCGGAATTGCTCGACGTCACGGCCTGGCATCTGCTCGAGCGGCTGCACGACGCCGTGGACATCCCGACGGAAAACGGCGAACCGCTGATCCTGCTGCAGTACACGCCCGGCACCGAATACAAGCCGCACTACGACTATTTCGATCCGGCGCGGCCGGGATCCGCTACGGCGCTGCGCCAGGGCGGCCAGCGCATCTACACCCTGCTGACCTATCTCAACGACGTCGAGGCCGGCGGCGCCACCGCGTTCCCGGAACTGGGGCTGGAAGTCGCTCCCGACGCGGGTACGGTCCTGGTCTTTCGCAACGTGGACGAAAAAGGCGACATCGAGACGCGCACCCTGCACGCCGGGCTGCCGGTGACCGCCGGCGAGAAATGGCTGGCGACCCGCTGGATCCGGGAGAAGGCATTCATCGCCGAAAGGCAGTGACCCGCCCAAAGAGGCGGGCCGCAGGGCATCAGCCGATGGCTTCGCGGATCCGGCCGAGCGTCTCGTGCAGCTGCGAGGGCACGCGCGAGCCGAAGGACTCGAGGTGCTTGCCGATGGCCTCGATCTCGGCGCGCCATTCGACCGGATCGATGCGCAGCAATTCTTCCATGTCGGGACGCGCTTCGAGACCCTCGAGGTTGATCGCTCCGGCCTCCGGCAGCTTGCCGACGGCCGTGTCGCTGGCGTCCGCCTCGTCGCGGCAGCGCGCCATGATCCACTCGAGCACGCGCATGTTGTCGCCGAAGCCCGGCCAGATAAACCTGCCTTCGCCGTCGCGGCGGAACCAGTTGACCTGGAAGATCTTCGGGGGACGGGTCAGCTTGCCGCCGACCTCGAGCCAGTGCGCCCAGTAGTCGGCGAAGTGGTAGCCGCAGAAGGGCTTCATGGCCATGGGGTCGCGCCGAACAATACCGACCTGGCCGGTGGCCGCCGCCGTGGTTTCCGAAGCCATGCCGGCACCGACCAGCACGCCGTGCGTCCAGTCGTGGGCTTCGAGCACCAGCGGGGCGAGGCTGGCGCGCCGGCCGCCGAAGACGATGGCGTCGATCGGCACGCCGTCGGGGTTGTCGGCCTGGTCGGAGTAGCTCGGGCAACGCTTGATCGATACGGTGAAGCGCGAGTTGGGGTGCGCGGCGGGGCCGTGCTTGGGATCGAAGTGCCGGCCGCGCCAGTCCTTCGCCGGCTTGCCCTCGCCCAGGCCTTCCCACCAGGGCTGGTTGTCCTCGGTGACGGCGACGTTGGTAAAGATGGTTTCGCGGTCGAGCATCGCCAGGGCGTTGGGATTGGTCTTGGCGCTGGTGCCCGGCGCGACGCCGAAGAAGCCGGCTTCCGGGTTGATCGCCCACAGCCGGCCGTCCTCGCCCGGGTGCAGCCAGCAGATGTCGTCGCCCACGGTCCAGACCTTCCACCCGCCCTCGCGGTAAGCTTCGGGCGGAATGAGCATGGCCAGGTTGGTCTTGCCGCAGGCGGAAGGAAAGGCGCCTGCGACGTAGCGAATCTCGCCGGCCGGGTTCTGGATGCCGACGATCAGCATGTGCTCGGCCAGCCAGCCTTCGGTGCGCGCCTGGTAGCTGGCAATGCGCAGGGCGTGGCACTTCTTGCCCAGCAGGGCGTTGCCGCCGTAGCCCGAGCCGAAGCTCTGGATGCTCAGCTCCTCGGGAAAGTGCACGATGTAGCGACGGTCCGGGTCCAGGTCGCCGGTCGAATGCAGGCCCTTGACGAAGCGGCCGTCGCGCTCGATTCGGGCCAGGGCGTCGCTGCCCATGCGCGTCATCAGGCGCATGTTCGCCACGACGTAAGGACTGTCGGTGATCTCCACGCCGCAGCGTGAAAAGGGCGATTCGATCGGCCCCATGCAGTAGGGCACAACGTAGAGGGTGCGGCCTTCCATGCAGCCGGCGAACAGCCCGTTCATCAGGGCGTGCGCTTCGGCCGGGGCCATCCAGTTGTTGTTGGGCCCGGCGTCGTCCTCGCGCTCGGTGCAGACGTAGGTCAGGTGCTCGACGCGGGCGACGTCGGCGGGATCGGAGCGATGCAGGTAGCAATCCGGGTGCGTATCGGGGTTGAGCTTTTCGAGATCCCCCGACTCGAGCATCGCCTCGATCAGCTTGCGGTTCTCGTCCCCGGAACCGTCACACCAGTGAACCCGGGACGCCCGGGTGTGGTTGGCCACCTGGTCGACCCAGTCGTTGAGCGCTTGCAGTTTGGAAGACATCGGAACGCCGCTTTATTCGCCAATGATCAAGGTCGGGCAGGTTAGCGGCTTGCGGGCCCGGAATCAATCGATCCCGATCGGATTTTCCAATGCTCCCCGCGAGCGCTCCCGCGCTTTCCCAATGGTCGCCCGCAGCGGCTCAGACTTCGAAGGGTTCGAGCTTGCGCTCGACGTAGACGAATTCCGGTCGCACGTAGTCCGGCAGGCCGTCCTTGCGGTAGTCGGGATAAGCCTCGCCGCGGATCAGGGGATCAAGGTAGGCGCGGCAGCTCGGCGTGATGCCGAAGCCGTCGGCGGAAATGAATTTCTTCGGCAGCGTCTTTTCGTGGTTGGCGATGCGCGACAGGGGCGCGGACTCGATCTTCCAGCGATACGGCCGGTCGCTGCTTCGCTTGATGACCGGCATCACGCCCGAGGCCCCGTCGATCGCCAACTCGACGGCGGCCTTGCCCACCGCGCGCGCATGCTCGAGATCGGTCGCCGAGGCGATATGACGCGCCGAGCGCTGCAGGTAGTCGCAGACCGCCCAGTGGCACTTGTAGCCGAGGTCTTCCTTGACCATGTCGGCGACCACTGGGGCGACGCCGCCGAGCTGCTTGTGCCCGAAAGCGTCGGTGGTGCCCGCATCGGCCAGGAAGGTGCCGTCGGGCGTGCGCGCGCCCTCGGAGACCACCACCGAACAATAGCCGTTGGTCTCGACCGACTTGCGCACCTTCTCGCGGAACTTCTCGCGATCGAACGGCACCTCGGGAAACAGGATGACCTGGGGCGGGTCACCCTTCTCGCGGCAGGCCAGGCCGCCGGCGGCCGCGATCCAGCCCGCGTGCCGACCCATGACCTCCATGATGAAGACCTTGGTCGAACTCGAGGCCATGGCCATGACATCGAGACTGGCTTCCAGGATGGACACCGAGACGTACTTGGCCACGGAGCCGAAGCCGGGGCAGTTGTCGGTCACCGCCAGGTCGTTGTCGATGGTCTTGGGAATGCCGATGCACTGAACGTGAAAACCGAGCTTGTCGCCGATCTGGGAGACCTTCCAGGCGGTGTCGGCCGAGTCGTTGCCGCCGTTGTAGAAGAACACGCCGATATCGTGCGCCTTGAACACCTCGATCAGGCGCTCGTACTCGCGCTGGTTCTCCTCGATCGACTTGAGCTTGTAGCGGCAGGAGCCGAAGGCGCCGCCGGGAGTGTGATGGAGCGCGGCCACCTCGGACTTCTTGAGCTTGCCGGTGTCGATCAGGCGCTCCTCGAGCGCACCCATGATGCCGTCGCGGGCAGCGAACACCTTACCCACGCGGCCGCGATTGGCCCGCGCGGTCTCGATCACCGCCGCGGCGGTGGCATTGATCACCGGCGTCACGCCGCCGGACTGGGCGTAGAGGATGTTCTTCCTTGACATGACGCGTTCTCGTGATCGAAGCCTGTCAGGAAGGATAGCGAATCATCCAATGGTTCGCTTGTTAACTGGTTGGCTGGTTGGCTGGTTCGGCAATCGCTGGCAGCGGGGGGCGGCAGGGCCGCGGTAGCTCGATGGCAGGTGAACGGTGTGTTTTTCGCTGCCAACTACCCCAGCGCGGCGACGCCGCCCACCCACACAGTCGGTTGCCGAACCAGCCAACTAGCCAACCGGCTAACGAGCCAACCAACCACGCCCGCAGCCAATACGCCCGAACGCCGCACTCCGCCAGCCAAAACCCGCATTTGACACCCCCGTCCTTCGGGGTTAGCTTTGTCGGCTTGATTCCATTCACTCATTGCGCCAACGCAACCGTCTAACCATGCGTATCGTACTGCTCGGCCCGCCCGGCTCCGGCAAGGGCACCCAGGCCGCCCTCCTGAAGGAAAGACTGGGCGTTCCCCACATCTCCACCGGCGAGCTGCTGCGCGCGGCAGTGGCCGAAGGCACGGAACTGGGCATGAAGGCCAAGGCGGCCATGGACGCCGGCGAGCTCGTATCCGATGAGCTGATGCTGGGCCTGATCGAGGAGAAGCTGGGCCAGCCGGAAGTCGAACCCGGTTTCATCCTGGACGGCTATCCGCGCAACCAGGCCCAGGCCGAGTCGCTCGACGCCCTCCTCGATCGCCTGGGCCAGCCCATCGATCGCGCCCTGGAGCTCATCGTCGACGAAGAACAGATCGTCGAGCGACTGGCCAAGCGGGCCGAGGAAGAAGGTCGCTCGGACGACACCGAGGACGTGATTCGCAATCGCCTGGCCGTCTACCGCGAGAAGACCGCGCCGATTTCCGAGCACTACGCGAAGAATGGCCTGCTCGTACGCGTCGACGGCGTCGGCGAGATCGACGAGATCAATCAGCGTCTGGCTTCGGCCCTGGCCTGACGCGAATCCTGGCGCGCAGCACGCCGTCGCGCGTAACCGCTTCGAGCAGCCGGTGGCCGCTTCGCTCGCAGAAAACGGCGAGATCGAGTTCGGCCATCGGGTCGGTGGCCAGCACCTCGAGTTCCGCACCCGGCCCGAGTTCCTCGATGGCCAGGCGCGTATGCCAGACGGGCTGCGGACAGGCCATGCCCCGGCAGTCAACCACCCGAACGTCCGAACCCTGCTCGCCCATGTCTGAATTCGTCTCCCGCCTGCTCGGCGTCATTATGCTCAAGCACGGCCCGCAGGACCTGCCGGCCGGCACCCTCCCCCTGCTGGCGGCGACGATCCTTTACGTCGCGGCCACGGGGCTGTCCCTATCGATCGGAGAGAGCCCCGACAACGCCGCGGGGATCCTGCTGCTGGCCGTGGCCCTGCCGCTCGTGCTGACCCGCATTGTACTGGCGCTGCGCAAGCGTCCGGCCCGCTGGATCCAGACGGTCACGGCGCTGTTCGGCACCAGCGGCCTGCTTTCGCTGCTCTCGCTGCCGCTCGCCCTATCGGCGGAAGGCGCCAGCGCCAGCCCGGCCCCCATCCTGACCATCGCCAGCCTGGTCCTGTTCTTCTGGTCCTTCGCCATCGACGGACACATCTGGCGCCACGCGCTCGACACTTCCTTTGCCGCCGGACTGGCGGTGGCAGTGGTACTGTTCGCAGTGTCGATGTACGTCATAACCACCCTGGCAGGTCCCCTGTCATGACCGAACGAGCACAACGGCAGTGAAAATCCATATCCTCGGCATTTGCGGCACCTTCATGGGCGGGCTGGCGGCACTGGCCCGTTCCGACGGCCACCAGGTCAGCGGCTCCGACGAAAACGTCTACCCGCCAATGAGCACGCAGCTCGAGGCCCTGGGCATCGAGTTGCGCGAGGGCTACGAACCGGAGCACATCCCCGGCGACGTGGACCTCGTCATCATCGGCAACGCGCTGAGCCGGGGCAATCCGGCCGTCGAACACGTGCTCGACAACGACATCCCCTTCGCCTCCGGCCCGCGCTGGCTCGGCGAGACCTACCTGCGCCGCCGCACGGTGCTGGCGGTGGCCGGCACCCACGGCAAGACCACGACGGCGAGCATGCTCGCCTGGATCCTCGATGACGCCGGCAAGAACCCCGGCTTCCTGATCGGCGGCATTCCGGTCGATTTCGGCGTCTCGGCGCGCACCGGCGAGGACCTGTTCGTGGTCGAGGCCGACGAATACGACACCGCCTTCTTCGACAAGCGCGCCAAGTTCGTGCACTACCGCCCGCGCATCGCCATACTCAACAACCTGGAATTCGACCACGCCGATATCTACCCCGACCTGGCCGCCATCCAGACGCAGTTTCATCACCTGGTGCGCACGATCCCGGGTAATGGCCGGCTGGTGGTCAACGCGGCCGACGGCAACCTGAAGACCGTCCTCGATCGCGGCTGCTGGACCCCGGTATCGGGCTTCGGCCTCGCCGAGCAGGGCGTGGGTGACTGGCAGGTCACGCTGGAGGAACCGGCCGGGCGCAAGCTGGCCGTCCACTACGCCGGGCAACCCGTCGGCACCCTGGAGTGGCCGATGACGGGCCGGCACAACGCGCTCAACGCCCTGGCGGCCATCGCTGCCGCCGAGGCGGCCGGCATCGAGCCGTCGAAATCCATCGACGCGCTTTCGAGATTCCAGGGGGTGAAACGGCGCCTGGAACTGATCGGCGAGCGCGGCGGCATCCACGTCTACGACGATTTCGCCCACCACCCCACGGCTATCCGCCTGACGCTGGAGGGCCTGCGCCGCGCCGTCGGCAATGCGCGCATCCTGGTGGCGCTCGAGCCGGCCAGCAACACGATGCGCGCCGGCTTCCACGTCGCCGACCTGCCGTCGGCGCTCACCGCGGCCGATTTCGTGTGGCTGCGCAGTTCCGACGGCATGGACTGGGACCCGCTCGACGTCATCGAAAAGTCCGGCGGACAGGGGCGCGCGCGCAGCCGCGTGGACAACCTGCTCGAAGACCTTCTGGCCGAGGCTCGGCCGGGCGACCACGTGATCTTCATGAGCAACCGCGGCTTCGAGAACGCACCGCGCCGATTCTTCGAGAGCCTGGGATGAGCCGAGAGCAGCTTCCCCTTTTTCCGCTCAAGACCGTTCTCTTTCCCGGTGCGCCGCTGAGCCTGCGCATCTTCGAACAGCGCTACCTCGACATGGTGCGCGACTGCGCCCGCTCGGGGTCGGGCTTCGGCGTGGTCTGCGCCTGGCCCGCCGAACAAGAGGGTCGCGCCCGACACGCGCGCATCGGCACCGAAGCCATGATGGTCGACTTCGACCAGCTCGAGGACGGCCTGCTGGGCGTGACCTGCCGCGGCCAGCGCCGATTCCTGATTCGCGAAACCCGCGCCCGCGACGACGGCCTGCTGATCGGCGAAATCGACTGGCTACCGCCGGAGCCGGCGGTGCCGGTGCCGCCGCGCTGCGCGGCGCTGCAGACCCTGATGCAGGAACTGATGCGCCACCGCGACCTGGCCGACCATTTCGAAGTGGACATCGAGGATGCCAGCAGCCTCGGGCGCACGCTGGCGGCCAGCCTCGCCCTGCCGGAAGAACATGCCCAGGCCCTGCTGGAAATGACCGACCCGGTCGCCCGGCTGGAGGGCCTGATCAGCCTGCTTCACGACGCCGACGAAGACGAGGACGACTGACGGATCAACCGCAGTTGCCGCTCCCCGACCACCCGAGAATCGGCGTCTTCCAGGGATTGTTCGAGTGCCTGCATGGCCGCCTTTCCTTCGCCAGTATCACGCCACCGGTTGAACAGCCCCAGGATGTCGTCGATCGCCTCGACGCGCACCTGGCCGAGCCAGACGGGTTGGTCGGCCCCTTCGAGCGTGGCGCCGGAAGCCCAGAGACGAAGCACTTCGCGAAGGCCGTCCCGGCGGTCGCGGATCATGACCAGGCTCTCGGGCCGACCCGCGAAATCCTTCGGCAGGTGCGGCATGCGCTCCGGCCTGGGGCGGGCGCTGAGCAGGGACGACCAGCGCAGGGAACGGACCTCCGGACGACGCCAGCCCGCCTCGGCCAGGCGCTCCGCCAGCCAGTCCCGCGAGCCCGCGTACTGGAAGTCGAAGCGCTGAGTGCGGTCGCGCCCGAGGCGTGATCGAACCTCCGGCAGCGTCCGCCAGCCGTCCGCCTGCCATTGCGCGACGGAAAGGGATTGCTGCGGCAGTTCCAGGCGGGTGGCCTCGGCCAAGGTCTGGTACCCGCCGAAGGCCTGGAAAGTCGTCACGGCCACGAACAGGCCGTAGAAACACAGGGCCAGCATGCCGGGATGGCGGCGCGCGAGTGCGCGCTGCCGATAACCGATCCCGACGAGGGCGAGCCAGCCGCCACCCAGGGCCAGCGCGGCCGCCAGCCCCAGCGGCGTGACCAGGCCGAGATAGAAGTTGGCGAAGGACACCAGTGCCAGCAGGACCGAGTTGACCAGGTAGGCCCATTTGCGCCGCGAGGCACGCACGTCCTTGGCGACCATCACGGCAAAGAACCCGAGGAGGACGGTGGTCAGCGCCAGCCCGCGGTGAGGAATCTCGCCGTAACCGGGTGCCGCACCGGGCGCCGGGAAGAGAAATCCGAACCAGCCGTTGAGCAATTCGGCGAGCAGCCACCCGCCGACGGTCGCCGCCAGCCAGTGCGCCGCGGCGTTGCCCCGCCCGAGCGCGAGCATCAGCAGGGCCATGCCGCCGGCCACCAGCGCGAGCACGCGCAGGTCGGCGGCCAGCGCGATGACGATCATCACCGGGTCGGCGACGTGGTTGCGCAGGCTGGTGGCCAGCGAAGCCAGCTGGCGCTCGGCGTCCAGGGTACCGGCGGCGAACGGCGCGGCCACGAGAACGCCCAGCAGCACCGCCAGGCAGACCAGCAGGAAAAGCCCCAGCAGCGCTACCGACAGGAGTTCACGCCGCCCCGAGCCGGCGAACAGCGGCTGGACCCAACGCCCGATCAGCGGATGCTCGCTCGACCAGCGGATCAGGCTGCGCAGCCACCAGCCGCTGCGGCGCGCGGTGAAGGCGTAGACGACACGGGTGACCCAGATCACCGCCCACAGCACCGCCAGCAGCAGCACGAGCACCAGAACCAGCCGACCGGCGAACTCCGCGGCGAGCTCCAGCGAGGCGCCGAACAGCAAGCCCGGCAGCATGTAGATCGGCACCCACACGGCGCAGGCCGGAATGGTCGCCAGCAGCATCGTGCGCGGCGGCAGGCTCATGGCGCCGGCGATCAGCGCGCTGACCGGGCGCGTCGGGCCCAGCAGCCGCCCGACGAAGACGCCCTTGCCGCCGTGCCTGGCCACCGCGGCACGCGCGCGGGCCATCAGTTCGGGGTGACGCCTGAGCAACGGCCAGCCGTCGATGCGGTCGCGGTAGTGCCGGCCCACCCAGTAGCTGGTCCAGTCGCCGCCGAGCGCGCCGGCGAAGGCGGCCAGCCAGCACCACAGGAACAGCGACAGGTCGCCGCTGACCACCGCGCCGATGATGAACAGCAGGACCACGCCGGGCAACAGCAGTCCCAGCACCGCCAGGGACTCGAAATAGGCGAACACCGCGGACAGGGCGATGAGCCAGCCCGAATGGGACTGGACCAGCTCGAAGATTCGGTCGATCAGGCTCGATTCCATGCCGGGTGCTTCAGCGCGGGGCCGTGCGAATGCGGGGTGTGGCCATTAGGATATGCTCTCAGCCTGCCATTGAGGAACCATGAAACCATGACCGCATCGCTTGAGGGCAAGACCCTGTTCATCACCGGCGCATCGCGCGGCATCGGGCTCGCCATCGCGCTGAAAGCCGCCGCCGACGGCGCCAACGTGGCCATCGCGGCCAAGACCGACCGACCGCACCCGAAGCTTCCCGGCACCATTCACACGGCCGCCGAAGAGATCGAGAAGGCCGGCGGCCGGGCGCTGCCGCTGAAGGTCGACATCCGCGACGAGAACGCGGTGGCCGAAGCCATGGCGAAAACCGCCGACACCTTCGGCGGCATCGACGCGCTGATCAACAACGCCTCGGCCATCTACCTGGCGCCGACGCCGGACGTACCGATGAAGCGCTACGACCTGATGCACAGCGTCAATACGCGCGGCACCTTCGTGTGTTCCCAGGCCGTCCTGCCCCATCTTGAAAAGGCCGACAATCCGCACATCCTGAACCTCTCGCCGCCGCTCAACATGGACCCCAAGTGGTTCGCTCCGCACGTCGCCTACACGATGGCCAAGTACGGCATGAGCATGTGCGTGCTGGGCATGGCCGAGGAGTTCCGCGATCGCGGCATTGCGGTCAACGCGCTGTGGCCAAAAACGGTGATCGCCACCGCGGCGCTGGCGATGCTCGGCGATGCCGTGAAGCCGGAAAACTGCCGCAAGCCCGAGATCCTGGCCGACACCGCCCACTGGATCCTGGCGCA
>JAZBPT010000168.1:0-27275 GCA_036351755.1 Wenzhouxiangella sp.
GCGGTACTGACGCCCGCCGGACACACGCTGTACCGACGCGCCAGGGCACTGCTGGACGAATCGGGCCAGCTCGAGCGGCTGGCCGGCCGCCTGGCCGCCGGCGAGGAAGCGGAGCTCAAACTCGCTGCCGAGATCATCTTTCCGACCTGGCTGCTGCTGGAGTGCCTGGACGAGCTATCGGCGGACTTTCCGGACATGCGCGTCCAGCTCCACGAATCGGTGTTGGGCGGCACCAGCGAGCTGCTCACCCGGGGCGCCGTGGACCTGGCCATCGCCTCGTCGATCCCGCCGGGCTTTGTCGGCGACCCGTTGATGCGCGTGCGCTTCATCGCCGCAGCGGCGCCGCATCACCCCCTGCACCAGCTTGGTCGCACACTGAGCCTGGACGACCTGCGCAGCCACCGCCACCTGGTCGTCCGCGACAGCGGCAGCCAGCCGGCTGCCAGCGAGGCCTACCGGGTGAGCGAGCGTCGCTGGACCGTGACCAGCAAGGCCACCTCGATCCGGGCCGCCTGCATGGGCCTGGGATTTGCCTGGTACGCCGAAGACATCATCCGGCGCGAACTCGACAGCGGCCAGCTCCTGCCGCTGCCGCTGGAGAAGGGACGTGAGCGCTACGCGACCCTTTACCTGGTGTTCGCCGACGCCGACGGCGCCGGGCCGGGCACGCGCCGCCTGGCCGAACTGCTCGCTCGGGCGGCTCGCATGTAGGCTTGGATGCGGCGGTGCGGGTTGTAGAATGCCGCCAGGAATTCGTCTTTCCGCCACAATCAACCGCGGACCAACTTTCAATCGGGATCAGCCATGTCGAGAACCGAATCCAGGATGCTTCCGCTGGGCACGCCCGCACCCGACTTCCGCCTGCCGGACACCGTCAGCGGCGAGACGCTGGCCTTCGAAGACATCGCCGGCAGCGACGCCACGCTTGTGATGTTCATCTGCAATCACTGCCCCTTCGTCAAGCACGTGCTCGACGAACTTGTCCGCCTGGGCAACGACTACGACCGGGGCCGGGTGGGCATGGTCGCCATCAGCAGCAACGACGTGACCGGCTATCCGCAGGACCGCCCCGAACGCATGGCGGAACTGGCCCGCTCGAAGCAGTTCCCCTTCCCCTACCTGTTCGACGAATCGCAGAACGTGGCCCGCGCTTTCGGCGCCGCCTGCACACCGGATTTCTACATCTTCGGGCCCGACCGGCGCCTGGCCTACCGCGGCCAGCTCGACGACTCCCGCCCCGGCAACGACAAGCCGGTCACCGGCCGAGACGTCCGCGCCGCCCTCGACGCCCTGCTGGCCGGCCTGCCGATCACCGAGGACCAGAAACCCTCGATTGGCTGCAATATCAAGTGGAAGGAGTAGACCCAGTCACTCCCGATGCTCCCCGTAGACACCGCCCTCCCCGAGCTCTTCGACACGCTCGAGCGGCACTCGACGGTCTTGCTGCAGGCCCCGACGGGCAGCGGCAAGACCACGCGCGTGCCGCCGGCCCTGCTCGAGGCCGGATGGCGGGGCGAGCGGCGCATTCTGGTGCTCGAACCCCGGCGCCTCGCGGCGCGGGCGGCTGCGCGATTCATGGCGGCGCAGCGCAACGAGCCGGTCGGGCGCACGGTCGGTTATCGGACGCGCCTGGACACTCGCGTGTCGGACGCGACCCGCATCGAGGTGGTCACCGAAGGCATCCTCACGCGCCTGATCCAGTCCGATCCCGGGCTGTCGGACTACGCCGCGATCGTCTTCGACGAGTTCCATGAGCGGTCGCTGCAGGCCGACCTGGGCCTGGCCCTGGTGCGCGAGTGCCAACAGGCCCTGCGCGAGGACCTGCGCGTCGTAGTGATGTCGGCCACGCTCGACGCCAGACGCCTTTCGTCGCTGCTCGACGACTGCCCGGTGGTCGTCGCCGAGGGGCGAAGCTACCCGGTTGAACTGCGCTATCGCCCGGCGAAGCGGCAGCGATCAACGGAGGCGCATGCCGCCGCCGTGGTGCTCGAGGCGCTGGCCAGCGAGCCCGGCTCGGTCCTGGTTTTCCTGCCGGGCATGCGCGAAATGCGGCGGGTGGCCGAGCGGCTGTCCGACCGCCTGCCCGTAGACACGCGTCTGCACCTGCTCCACGGCCAGCTCGCGCCGGCCGAACAGGACGAGGCTATCCGGCCCGCCCGAGCGGGCGAGCGCAAGGTCGTCATCTCGAGCGCCGTGGCGGAGTCGAGCCTGACCATCGAGGGAATTCGCATCGTCGTCGATGCCGGCTGGCAGCGCCGCGCCCGCTTTGACCCCAACAGCGGGATGACCCGCCTGGTCACCGAGCGCGTCTCCAAGGCATCGGCCGAACAGCGCCGTGGACGTGCGGGGCGGCTGGAGCCCGGCCGCTGCTACCGACTCTGGACGGAGTCCGAGCAGGCCCGCCTGCAGCCGCAGACAGAACCCGAAATCGCCTCCGCCGACCTCGCGCCCCTGGTGCTGGAGCTGGCGCAATGGGGCGTGACCGATCCCCGCGAGCTGTCCTGGCTGGACCCCCCGCCGACGGCCGCGCACGACCAGGCCACCGAACTCCTGCAGTCGCTCGACGCCCTGGACCAGGCGGGCCGCATCACCGCCGACGGCCGCGCCATGCTCGTGCTGGGCGTGCACCCGCGCCTGGCGCACATGGTCCTGGTCGGCCGCCGGCTCGGCCTGGCGCGAACGGCAGCCGAACTGGCCGCCCTGCTGGGCGAGCGTGATATCAGCGGATTCGACGAGGCCGATGTGTCCCTGCGGCTGGCGCGCCTGCGCCGGGCCGGATCGAAGGCCGGCGGCATCCTCGCGCGGATCCGCCAGGCGGCCGACCGCCTGGCCGGGAAACGCCGCGACGAGCCGGAGACGCGGTTCGGCACGGGCGCCCTGCTCGCCTCGGCCTGGCCTGATCGCGTGGGACAGGCGCGGGGCGGCCAGCGCGGACGCTTCCTTTTGAGCAACGGGCGCGGGGCCCTCCTCGACGGCGCCGATCCCCTGGCCGGCAGCGAGTTCATCGTCGCCTGCGATCTCGACGGCCGGGCCCGCGAAGCAAGGATCTTCCTGGCCGCGCCGGTAACGCGGGCCGAACTTGAATCGGTACTCGAGCACCGCATCCAGACGATGGAGAAGGCCGACTGGGACGACCGCCGGGGAACGGTCGTGGCGCGATGCGAGCGCCGCCTGGGCGCCCTCGTCCTGGAGGCGACGGAACTCGACCGGCCCGGGCCGGAAGCGCTGCAGGCCGGCCTGCTCGGCGCCGTCGAGCGCAAGGGTATCGAGACGCTGCCCTGGACGGAGGCAGCCCGACAGCTCCAGGCCCGCGTGGCCTTGCTGCGATCGCTTTGGCCGCAGGACTGGCCTGCCCTGGACGACGAATCGCTCGCCGCGACACTGGAGGACTGGCTGGCACCCTGGCTGGCCGGCATGAGTCGCTGGCGCGAACTCGAATCGCTCGACCTGGTCGCGGTACTGTCGGCGCGGCTCGGGCACGAGCGGGGGCGCGACCTGCGCGAGCTGGCGCCGACTCACCTCACCCTGCCTTCCGGCCGCAAGGCTCGGCTCGACTACCGCACGGAGAATCCACCCACCCTGCGCGTAAAGCTGCAAGCCATGTTCGGCTGCCGCCGAACGCCCACGGTGGCGCGCGGCCGCGTGCCGGTCCAGGTTCACCTGCTGTCGCCGGCCGACCGCCCGCTGGCCGTCACCGCGGACCTGGCGAGCTTCTGGGAGAACGCCTATCCGGAGGTGCGCAAGGACATGCGCGGCCGCTACCCCAAGCACGACTGGCCCGAGCATCCCTGACGGCCGGCCCGTTCACGCCGGAATCATCGGCCGCGCCTAGGGTGGATTCATGCCTGACCGCGGCCCGTCAACACGTTCCTATACCCCGAGGCGCCGAATCCGGCGCGCGATCGGCTGGTTCGGCATCGTCGTGGCGCTGCCGTTCTTCGTCTGGCTGCCGGCCGGATTCGTGCCCGGCATTCCCAACGTGATCGAGGTGTTCGGGATCAGCGGCCTGAGAACGCCCGCCGCGGTCACCATCGCGGGCCTGCTGCTGGCCGCGTTCGGCTTTCACGAAGCCTGACGGGATCGCTTTCAGACTTTCGAAGCTAGAAGGGAACCAAGCATGTTCAAGCTATCCGACCTGTTCATCCTGCTGGCCGTGGCGGTGTCCTTCGCCGTCTCGGGCCTGCTGTGGTTCAACGGGCATCACCAGCAGGGATTGTTCACCGCCATCTGGGTGCCGTCCATCCTGGCCTTCGGCATCTACTTCAAGCTGGCCAGCCTGGCCGCGAGGAGGGAACGCAATGAGTAATACCCTGCTGCTGATCATCGCCGTCGCCGTTTTCTCGCTGCTGCTGATCGGACTGGTCCTCACAGCCCTCGAATTCAGCCGCGGCGAACCGGCGCGCCAGGAAGAGGAAGCCGACGACCCGACGCCCGATCCGGACCACTGACGAATACTTGGGGCTACTTCTCGAAATAGCCGCCCAGGGCCCTGACCGCCCCGGCGTGCTCGGTAATCAGCTCGTCCAGCGGCAGGGGCACGGCAATGCCGTAGCCCTGGGCGAAATCCACGCCGATTTCGCACAGAGCCTGCAACGTGGCGTCGTCCTCGACGAACTCCGCGACCGTGCGCATGCCGACCTCGTGCGCGATGTCGTTGATGGCGGTGACCACCGCCCGGTCCACCGGATCGTCGAGCATGTCTCGAACGAAGGTGCCGTCGATCTTGATCAGGTCCACCGGCAGCCCCTTGAGGTAGGCGAAGGAGGACAGGCCCGTCCCGAAATCGTCGAGCGCCATCCGGCAGCCCAACTCGCGCAGGCGATCGACGAACCAGCGCGCCTGTGACAGGTTGCGGATCGCGGCCGTCTCGGTGACCTCGAAGCACAGGACGGAAGGATCCATGCCGCTGTGCCGGGCCCAGGTGTCCACGCACTCGAGAATGTGCTCGTCGCCGAGACTCATGCCCGAGAGGTTCACCGAACAGCTGGCCACGCGACCGCGCATGCGCCGGTCGTCCTGCAGCCAGTCGAGCGTGCGCCCGACGACCCAGCGATCAATCCGCTGGACCATGTTGTAGCGCTCCGCGGCTTCCAGGAAAGCGCCCGGCGGCAGCACCTGGCCGCGCTCGTCGAGCATGCGCACGAGCACCTCGAAGCGCAGATCCGAAGCGCTCCCGGAAGCCGCCGCCGGGACGATGCGCTGGGCGAACAGGCGCAGGCGGTCGGCATCCAGCGCCGACTGGATGCGGCTGACCCACTTCATGTCGCCGCGCATCCGTTCGCTCGAGACACGGTCGACGTCACCCACGTAGTAGCTTCCGCGGCCCCGGTCCTTGGCCTCGTAACAGGCGGCGTCGGCGTAGCCCAGCGCGTCGGCCGCGGATTCCACGCTCGATGCGAGTTCGACCAGGCCGATGCTGACCTGGATGCCGAACCGCTCACCGCCGTACTCGAAGCGAAGGGACAGCATCTCCGCCTGCAGTCGTCGCGCGATGGATTCGACCGATTCGGCCGGCGGCAGGTCGACCAGCAGCGCAAACTCGTCGCCGCCGACGCGGGCGGCGGCGACGGCATCGGGCAAGGCGTCGCGCAGGAGCTGGGCGATGAGCTGCAGCAATTCGTCGCCGGCCTGGTGGCCCTGGGTGTCGTTGATCACGCGCAGGCTGTCGATGTCGAAAAGAGCGAGAACCTGCCGGCTTCCTCTACGGCGCACGGCGCGCAGGCTGCGGCCGAGCTCGGCTTCGAAGCCGTGCCGGTTCAGCAAGCCGGTCAGCGCGTCGTGGTCGGAGAGGTAGGCCAGCTTCTCGGAGTGATCGCGAAGCCGGGCGGCCATGACGCCGAGCTCACGGCCGAGCGTTCCCAACTCGTCGCTGCCGCCGACCGACGGCACCTGGGTGAAATCACCCTTGCCGACCGCCCGCACGGAATGGATGAGCTTGTCGATGCGGCGCAGCAGCAGCGAGCGCAGCAACCACCAGAAACCCAGCGCGAGCAGCAGCAACAGCCCCACCCATGTCAGCATGCGACCAGCCAGCGCCTCCTGTTGCCGCGCCAGTTCGCCGCTGACGTCCACCACCAGGTAGAGATTGCCCACGCGGGTCGCCAGCATTTGCTCCGGCGAGATCGGCATGCGTAGCGGAAACCGTCCTCCCAGACGCGCCCCGCCGTTCAGTCGGGTGGTTGCCATATCGCCCGTGGGCGACTGGTCTGGCAAGGCAGAGATCAGCTTCTGTACCGGCGCGAGCTGTTCGCGGGACCGGCCCACCGCCGAAGGGTGACTCGAAAAGAGGACTGTCCCCTGCGGATCGGCAAAATCGATACGCTCGACAACCGGGTTCGACATCGCCCGCTCGACGGCGGCCCTTGCCTCGGCCGGGTTGCGGTTGCGCAGCGCCGCTTCCACCTCCGCGCCGATGAAGCTGGCGGTGATCTTGAGCTGGCCGCTCCCCAGGTTCTCGGCATGGCGCTGGAGCGCCCGGTACTCCAGTACCCACGCACCGGCAAGGATCACGCAGCCGGCCAGAAAGATCAGCAGCGGAATCGACAGGCGCAGCGGAAAGGCGTATTTCACTTTTCTGCCGCCTGCTCGACGATCGAAGGATCGATCACGCGCTCCAGGCCCGGCGTGCGCTCCAGCATGCCGGCGGCCACCATCACCTCGCACTGCCTCTCCAGGGCCGCGGCGATCCGGCCCCCTTCGGAGCCGAGCAAACGCACGTTGTCCGCCAGCCCGAACAGTTCGACGCCTTCCATGGCCAGCGTGAACTCCGCGGGGCTGATTGGATGACGCTGCACCATTTCGGAAACCGTGCCCGCAGGGTCGGCCCGATAGGCGGTCAGCGCGCGATCCAGGCCCTCGACGAAACTCACCAACTGCTTGCGCCTCGCCTCGACGATGTCCTCACGCACGACCAGCACGTCGAGAATCTCGTCGGGAATCTGCCGGCTGCTGAACAGCTCCTTCGCGCCCAGGCGCTTGAGCTGACTGCGCGTGGGCTCGTAGGTGACCAGGGCATCGACCCGGTCTTCCTGCCACGCCCTGAAGTGTTCGGCCGTGTCGATCGCGACCGTTTCCACGGCATCGCGATCGAGGCCGAGCCGGTCCAGCGCTCTTTCCAGGGTGTAGAGACCCAGCGGCGCGGCTTCGACCCCGATCCGACGACCGGCCAGGTCCTGCGGCGAATCGATCAGCGGCTTGGCCAGCAGGGCGTCACCACCCCGACTCGAATCGATCACGTAGACGATGCGCACGCCGTCGACATCGGGCGCCAGGCTCAACACGAAATGGCTGGTGGTGAACATCGCATCCAGCAGGCCGTAGCGGAAACTACGCGCGACTTCCGAGGGCGAGTGGAAAGTAACCAGGCGTATATCGCCGCGGTCGACGAACTCCCGCTCGACGGCGAGATAAGCCAGGTCGTAGGGCGGCCAGACCAGCACACCGACGCGAAGGGGCGGGTCGGGCGCACGACACGCCCCGCCGACAAGCACCATCAGCACGACGGCGAACAGCCCCCGAACGCGGCGCTTCAGGGCCGGAGCCACGGCGGCGTTCCTGGCGACATCGGCGCGTTCCCCTCCTTGAATACTTCACCCAGTCTAGCCCAGGCCAGGCGCGCACGCGAACGGGCTGGGGCGCAAGGGACGACGACCGTTCGGCGTTTGACACCCGCAGGCGGGCAGCGATAGATTGCAGCACTACGAAATAATTCGTTGCAGCCGACCGCCTTCCGGAGCCTAGCGATGAGCACGACACCGAAACCCACGCCTTCCGAACTCAAGATCCTCAAGTTCCTGTGGCAGCACGGCCCTTCGACGGTCCGCGAGGTCCACGAGGGCATCGGCGTGAGTGCCGGGCACAGCTACACGACCACCCTCAAGCAGATGCAGATCATGCACGGCAAGAGCCTGCTGGTACGCGACGACTCGCAGCGCGCCCACGTGTTCCAGCCCGCCGTGGGCGAGGAACCCACCCAGCGCGCCATGCTCGACGACTTCATGGATCGCGTCTACGAGGGATCGGCATCGCAACTGGTGCTGCAGGCGCTGGGCACCTCGCGGCCGGCCAGTTCCGAGGAACTCGAAGCCATCGAGCAACTGGTCCAGCGCCTGCGCAGCGAAAGCGACGGGGAAAGCGAGGCATGAGCTGGCTCGATCACGCCTTGGTCGAGGCACTCGGCCTGTCGCTGTTGCATTTCCTCTGGCAAGGCGCCCTCATTGGCCTGCTTTACGCAGCCTCGCTGCCTCTCATGCAAGGCGCGAGCGCGCAGTCGCGCTACGTGGCAGCGGTGATCGCCATGGCACTGCTCGCCCTGGCGCCGCCGGTCACGCTGGCCGTCCTGCTCGACGGCGCGGCGCCAACGAGCGCTGCGGTCCCGAATCAATCGGCCGCGGTCTCGCTTTCCGGCTTCGCTGCGGGTTCCACAGCCGGCCAGGCCACATCGATCATGCACTGGATCGTGGCGGCCTGGCTGGCCGGCGTGATCGTGCTCAGCGTGCGCCTGCTGATGGGCTGGCAGTTTCTACGCAGGCTCAGGCGAAGCGCCGATCGGACGGCGGCCGAATCGCTTGCACCGCGGCTGACCGCACTCGCCCGCCGCCTGAAGATCGGCCGTCCGGTGGCCGTTGCGGTATCGGACGGCATTCGCTCGCCGGTGGTCATCGGCTGGCTCAAGCCGCTGGTCCTGCTGCCGCCGGCGGTCATGACCGGCCTGCCGACGCGCCAGCTCGAGATGGTGCTGGCGCATGAACTGGCCCATGTGCGCCGCCTGGATCACCTGGTCAACCTGTGCCAGACCGTGGTCGAAACGATCCTGTTCTATCACCCCGTCGTTCGCTGGGTTTCCCGGCGCATCCGCGTCGAGCGGGAAAACGCCTGCGACGACCTCGCCGTGGCGGTCACGGACGACCGACTGGCCTACGTGGAAATGCTGGCTTCACTCGAGAAACTCCGTTTCCGCGGCCCGCGCCTGGCCCTGGCCGTCCACGACGGGCAGATGCTCAGCCGCATCCGGCGCCTGGTCGAACGCGGCCGGCCGGACCGCCAGCTCGGCCTGACCGGGCCGGCGATGCTGCTGGCCCTGGTGGTGGCGGCGGTCGGCGGGCTGCAGTTCGTCGGCGACGAGGCCGAACGGCCGGCGAACGACCCCCCGAGCGAATCCGTCGTGACGGAGGCCGAACCGGCCCCTGAGCCGGAGACTGCACCGGCACGATCGCAAGAGACGCCGACCCCGCCGGCCGTGGCGGCCCCTGCGGCGGAAAACACCCTGCCGACACCGGCGGCGAACGAGTCCGCAAGGCTCGCGCAGCCCGTGCCCGCCGTCGCCTCGCCCGAACCGGCCGGGACGCAGGCCGAAATCGCCGGCGGTTCGGATCCGGCAACCGTCTCGTCCGAGCCGCCCGCGCTGCCGAAGATGGAAACCGACCGCCTGCCGCCGGCCTCGGAATGGATCGATCGATCGGTTGCAGCATCGTTGGAGCAATCGGCCGGCCGCGAACTGGCCATGCTGGAACGACCCGCCCTGGCCGTGCCGGAACTGCCCGCCGCGCCGCGGCCCCGGGCCAAAGCGGCCGAAGCGGCAAGGCCGGCCGGCGGCAAGCTGCTCGAACGCATCGAGCCGGAATACCCGGTGCGCGCCAGGCAGCGCGGCATCGACGGCAGCGTCGAGGTGGAATTCCTGGTCACCCGCAACGGCAGCGTCAGCGATGTGCGCGTACTCGACGAGACGCCCCGGGGCCTGTCGTTCGGCGAATCGGCGCGCGAGGCCATCGCGGACTGGCGTTTCGAACCCTTCCGGGAGAACGACCGGCCGATCGATCACCGCGTGCGCCTGGAGGTGACGTTCGATCTCGGCGACGAGCCGGAGCGGGAGTGCCGCAAGGTCCTCGGCTCGCGCATACCGCGCTGCTACTGAGGCTGGGTATTCAGCCGCCGCTCAGGTTGTCCGGATGAGCCGCGGTACAATGCCCTGAAACTGCCTCGTGGGCTGGCATGACTGCGTGGCCGTTTGCGTTACCTGAAACATGTCGACAAGAAATTGCCGGGCCGAGGCCCGGTTTCCCCAAACCCGAGGAGTGACACAATGATTGCACGCACGCTTGCCGCCGCCCTGGCGCTTGGCCTGGCCACCGTCGTCGTCGCCGAGACGCCGAACATCGAGCCCGGCCTGTGGAAGTACGAAAACAGCATGACCTTCTCCGGCGATGTGCCGATCCCGGACCAGAACCAGACCAGCGAGGAATGCGTCACCGCCGAGGACATCGCCGAGGGCGACGCCTTCCTCGACGACGTCGACGAGTGCGAGATCACGCACAAGGACCTGCGCCGCGACGGCATGGACTACTCCATGGTCTGCACCCAGCCCGACGGCACGCAGATGACCATGGACGCCGAGATGCAGTTCAACGGCGATACCGCCACCGGCACCATCGACGGCAACATGGAAACCCCGATGGGCGCCATGCAGATGACCATCACCGTCTCGGGCCAGCGCATCGGCGACTGCCCGGCCGAGTAATCCGGCCCGCACAATTCGCCAAGGAAGAAAGCCGGGCCCTGCCCGGCTTTTTCGATTTCCGGTCAGGGCAATTGCGTCGCCAGCGCCCCCACGTGCACCCCGGGGTTGAAGTAGCGCGTGACGATGCCGCTGGCGGCGAAGCGCTCGGCGCTGACCGGCTCGATCTCTCCGCCCTTCCGGGCCTGTGTGACCGACCACCAGCCGGAGGGATAGCAGGGCTGGGGGAAGCCGAGCGTCCGGATGGTCGAAAAGCCCGCCTTGCCCATGTTGTCGCGAATGCCGCCGATGAGCTTGCCGTGCAGCAGCGGCGACTCGCTTTGCTGCAGAAATATTCCGCCGTTGGCCAGCGCCCGGTAGCAGTCGACGACGAACTCGGGGCCGAACAGGCCCTCGGCCGGACCGATCGGGTCGGTGGAGTCGACGATGATGACGTCCATGCTGCCGGGCTCGAGGTTTTTGACGTGCGCCAGCCCGTCGTCGAACAGCAGCTCCGCGCGCGGGTCGTCGTTGCGTTCGCACAGTTCGGGAAAATGCTTCTCGGCCAGCCGCGTGACCTGCTCGTCGATTTCGACCTGGGTGCAGCGCTCGACGGACTCGTGCGCGAGCACCTCCCTGAGCGTTCCGCAATCGCCGCCGCCGATAATCAGCACCCGCTTGGGCTCGGGGTGGGAGAACAGCGCCGGGTGCGTCATCATCTCGTGATAGAGAAAGTTGTCGCGCGTGGTCAGCATGACGAAGCCGTCGATGACCATCAGGTTGCCCCAGTCGCTGGTGCGGTAGACGTCGATGGTCTGGTAGTCGGTCACCTCGCGGGCCAGGTGCGCCTCGATGGCCCAGGACTCGGCACTGCCGGCTTCACTGTTCACCTCGGTGAACCACTTGCGATCGGTGGGAAGCGTCATGTCTAGAACAGGGTGATTGAACCAGGCCCGATGTTAACCCGAATGACGGCAACGGCTGCCCGCAAGCTTTGCCCGTTACAATTGCGGCATGACCGACAACACGATTGCCCGCGCCCGCCGTCGCTACGCCATCGACCGCTGGTCGGAGGGCTACTTCGATCTCGATGAACAGGGGCGCTTGCTCGCCCGGCCCGACCGCGAGCGACGCATAACGCTCGCCGAAATCGTCGAGTGCGCCCGCGCCGACGGTTTGCGCCTGCCGATGCTGCTGCGCTTCCCCGACATCCTGCGCACACGGGCCGGACAGCTCCGGGAGGCCTTCGAAAACGCCATCGACGAACTCGACTACGGCGGACGCTACAACCTCGTCTACCCGATCAAGGTCAACCAGCAGGCCAGCGTGGTGCGCACGCTGGCCGGCGTCGAAGGGCTGGGGCTGGAGGTCGGCAGCAAGCCGGAGCTGATCACCGCCCTGGCCGTCAGCCGCCCGGGCAGTCTGATTATCTGCAACGGCTACAAGGACGCCGCCTACATCCGCCTGGCCTTGAGCGGTCTCAAGCTCGGGCTCAAGCCGGTGATCGTCATCGAGAAACCGGGCGAGTGGCCGCTGATCCGCCGAGAGGCCGAGCGCCTGGGCGTGACCCCGGAGGTCGGCGTGCGCCTGCGCCTGTCCTCACTGGGGACCGGCAACTGGCAGAACACCGGCGGCGAGCGGGCCAAGTTCGGCCTGGCGGCCAGCCAGGTCCTGAAGCTGGCCGAGGAGATGCGCTCGAGCGGCTGCCTCGACTGGCTGACCCTGCTGCACTTCCACATGGGCTCGCAAATCTCCAACCTGCGCGACATCCAGCGAGGCGTGCGCGAGGCCGGCCGTTACTTCGTGGAGCTGGTGCGCGCCGGCATCGCCATCAAGCGCCTCGACATCGGCGGCGGCCTGGGCGTGGACTACGAGGGCGGCGGCACGCGCAGCTTCTGCTCGATGAACTACTCGGTGGGGCAGTACGCCCACGCCATCGTCGGCGGCATCGCCGAGCTGTGCCGCGAGCATGAACTGGCCATGCCGGATTTGTTGTCTGAATCCGGCCGCGCGCTGACCGCGCACCACGCCGTGCTGGTCACCAACGTCACCGAGACCGAAACCCTGCCGCGGGACGCCCAAGGCGGCGGCGAGGACGACCCGCCGGTCATCCGCGGTCTGTCCGAAGTGCTGGCCCAGGCCGACGAGCGCGAGCCCGAAGAGAGCTTTCTCGATGCCGAGCACCTGCTCGAGGAAGGCCGCAACCTGTTCCTCTACGGCGACCTGCCGCTGTCCGACCGCGCCCGGCTCGAGCCGATCTACAACGCCATCCTCGAGCAGCTCTCGACCCAGCTCGATCCCGAGCACCGCCGCCACCGCGAACTGGGCGAGCGCATCCGCTACCAGCTCTCGGCCAAGTACTTCATCAATCTGTCGATCTTCCAGTCCCTGCCCGACATCTGGGCGATCGACCAGGTCTTCCCCATCCTGCCGCTGAGCCGCCTCGACGAGGAACCGACCGAACGCGCCGTGCTCGAGGACCTGACCTGCGATTCGGACGGCCGCATTGACCGCTACGTCGACCGCGGCCTGCTCGAACCGACCCTGCCGGTCCACCGCATCAAGCCCGACGAGACCTACCTGCTCGGCATCTTCATGGCCGGGGCCTACCAGGAAACCCTGGGCGACATCCACAACCTCTTCGGCGACACCGACAGCATCGACGTGCACCTAGGCGGCGACGGCTTCCGGCTCGACAACGCCCGCGCCGGCGACTCCGCCGACATGCTGCTGGAGCTGGTCGGCTACAATCCGCGCGAACTGATGACCGCCTGCCGCGCCCGCGTGGCGAACGCCGGGTTGGCGCGTGAAGAGGCCGAAGCGTTGGAGCGGCTGCTGGCTGAGGGGCTGTCGGCCTATACGTATCTCGAGAGCTGACGCCAGGCCTGAAACCAAAGCCCCGGACTCGATCCGGGGCCTTCCTGAAGCTGGCGTTCTCGTCGCAAAAGATCCCGGCTCTCCGCTGCCGCTCCGGCCGGGACGACGATCGACGACGGCCGTGCCGACCCACCGTCGAACAGACGCACTGACGAACAGACAACCGACACACGGAGGCAGTATCAATGAAAACGGGCTGGATCGGACTGGGCGCCATGGGCCTGCCCATGGCCGGGCATCTTCACCGCCACGGGTACCTGGCGGCCGTCTGGAATCGCTCGGGCGAGAAAGGCCGGGACTTCGCGGCCGAACATGACGGCGTCACGGCCGCGGACTCGCCGGCCGCGCTGGCGGCATCGGTCGACGTGATCTGCCTGTGCGTATCCGCCGACGACGACCTGCGCGAAGTCGTCGCGGCCATGCGCGACGCGTTGCGCGCCGGCCAGGTCGTGATCGACCATTCCACGGTCGCACCGATCACCGCTCGCGAACTCGCCGAAGACCTGGCCGAACTGGACGTGGCCTTTGTCGACGCACCGGTGACCGGCGGTGTGGAAGGCGCGAAAAACGGCCAGCTGGCCGTCATGGCCGGCGGTGAGGGGGATGCGATCGAAAAGATCCGGCCCGTCATCGACAGCTACGCGCGCGTCATGCACCATCTGGGCCCCTCCGGCGCCGGCCAGTCGGCCAAGGCGGTCAACCAGCTGATGGTCGCCGGCATCGCCGAAGCGGTCTGCGAATCCCTGGCCCTGATGCGGCGCCTCGACCTGCCCAGCGAACCCATGCTGGAATTGCTCGGCGGCGGCGCGGCCGGCAACTGGTTCCTCGACAAGCGCGGCCGCACCATGCTGGCCGATTCGTTCGAGACGGGATTCGACCCGAAACTGCTGCTCAAGGACCTGAAAATCTGCGATCACCTGTGCCGCGAAACCGGCTTCGACTCCGTCGTGCTCCGGCAGGCCCTGACCGACTACCAGCAACTGGTCGACGCCGGCGAAACCGGTCGCGACATCTCGGCCCTGTTCCGCCACAAGCGCTGATCGGCCGGGCCGCGGACCATCCGCGCTTCGGCTGTTCGAGCGAAAACACGGCGCCGGGCACCGTGGGCGGGATGCATCCGGGCCCGGCATCCTATATCCTCTGGCGTTTCGTCAAATCGATACCACCCTTGGGGGGCGTCCCACAGGGCGAAACACGAGGAGCTCCATCCACATGAAAAGAATCTTCATCGCGCTCATCCTGGGCGCTTTCTCGGCCACGGCCTTCGCTGCCGGCGATCGTGAGCCCCCGATGAGCTGGCAGACCGATGCCGACAGCCTGTCGGGCGACCTTCCGGCCGAAATCTTTCCTTCCATCGATGCGGTCCAGCTGCGCGAGCGCGACGCCGACCCGGCCAAGCTGGGCGAGCCGCTGCAGTTCGCCGAACCCTTTGCCAGCCGCGCAACGCTGGCGGACAGCGGCCGCTGGACCACGCTTTCGAACGGCGACCGGATCTGGCGCCTGGCCGTCGAGGTGCCGGGTGCAACCGATCTCAGCTTCGGGTTCACGGACTTTCACCTGAGCGATGGCGCGCGTCTCCACATCTACGACGCAGCACGGACATTCTTCCAGGGCGGCTGGGACAGCGACGAGAACGACACGCACGGCGAGTTCTGGACGCCGGTGATTCCGGGTGATTCTGCCGTCGTCGAGGTCTTCGTGCCGGCCGGCGCCGCCGCACCCGAGTTCACCCTGGCTCAGGTTTCCGCCGGCTACCGGGATTTCTTCGGCCGCCAGGGCGGCCCCTACATGGTCCGGCAGGGCAGCTGCAACAACGACGTCGTCTGCCCGGAAGGCGATCCCTGGCGCGACGAGATCAGAAGCGTCGGCGTCTACACGCTCAACGGCATCTGGACCTGCACCGGCACGCTCATCAACGACGTGTCGACCTCGCTCACGCCCTGGTTCCTGACCGCCAACCACTGCAACATCAGCACCAGCAACGACCAGAGCATGGTCGTCTACTGGAACTTCGAGTCGCCCAATTGCGGCGATCTCAGCGGCGGCTCGCTGGCGGACAGCCAGTCCGGAGCCACTTTCCGCGCCGCGCGCAGCGACGTGGACATGGCGCTGGTCGAGCTCGACGAGGAGCCGCCCGAGGCCTACAACGTGCACTACGCCGGCTGGGATCGCACCAACACCCAGCCCGGCGGCGCGGTCGCCATACACCATCCCAATACCGACGAGAAGGCGATCAGTTTCGCCGAATCCGACCTGGACACCACACCCAGTTGCATCGGCGGCCCGGGGACGCCGAACACGCACTGGGAAGTCCCCTTCTGGGACGACGGCACGACCGAGCCCGGCTCTTCCGGCTCCGGCATCTGGCATCCCCAGAACAAGCGGCTGGTCGGTTTCCTCTCCGGCGGCCTGGCTGCCTGCGGCAACCAGGAGTACGACTGCTACGGCAAGTTCGCGGTCGCCTGGGACGGCAGTTCCGCTTCCAGCCGCCTGCGCGACTGGCTCGATCCGGCCGGAACCAATCCGGACGGCATCGACGGCACCGACCCCGCCTCCTGGGATTTCGATCTCGCCTCCGACAGCCTGGCCCAGTGCGGCTTCGATGCGCTCGATATTCCCGTGAGTCTCAGCGTCTCGGGCGGCTTCTCGGACCCGGTCAACCTTTCCACTTCGGGAACGCCGGCCGGTACCACCACCAACTTCTCCGTCAATCCCGTCACGCCGCCGGGGAGTACCACGCTAACGCTGGACAACCTCTCCAGCGCCGGAACCGGCACCTTCCAGTTCGAGCTGGCCGGCAGCGGCGGCGGTATCGACGTCTCGCGCAACCTCTCGGTGACCCTGACCGATGCGGCGCCGGCGGCCGCCACGATCACCGGCCCGGCCGACGGCGCCATCAACGTGCCGGCCACGCCGACGATCAGCTGGACCTCGGTGGCGCAGGCCGCCGAGTACCAGCTGGAAATCGCCACTGACGCCGCCTTCAACGATGTCGTCTATTCGGCGGTCGAAGCCACGACCCAGCACACGGTGAGTGCCGCACTCGACACCAACACCACCCACTACGTGCGCGTTCGCGCCGGCAACCAGTGCGGGGATGCCGCCTGGTCCTCGTCAACGAGCTTCACCACCCAGGCCGGCCCGGGCGATTGCCCGCTCGGCACCGAGACCCAGAATCTCCTGTCCGAGGACTTCGAGGACGCCGGCATTCCCGCCGGCTGGAGCACGGCGGGTTCGAGCGGCGGAACCACCTGGACCGCATCCGACGCCCGTGCCTGGGAGGGCTCGCGCTCGGCTTTCGCCGAGAGCATTTCCGGCACGTCCGACCAGCGCCTGGTTTCGCCGCAGATCGCCCTGCCCGCCTCGGCGGTCGGCGCCTACCTCAACTTCCGCACCTGGCAGGACATCGAATCGGCCAGCGGTGGTGGTTGCTTCGATGGGGGCGTCCTGGAGATTTCCACCGACGACGGCAACAGCTGGACGCAGGTTCCGGATGCGGATATCCAGGTTCGCGCCTACGACGGCGTGATCGATGCCGGCTCGGGCAATCCGCTCGAAGGCGCGTCGGCCTGGTGCGGCGACCCGCGCGACACCTGGGAGCGCTACTCGGTCGATCTCTCCGATCGGGCCGGTGAAACCGTGCGGCTGCGATTCCGCTTCGGCACCAACGTCATCATCCGGCAGACCGGCTGGCACGTCGACGACCTTCAGGTGGATGCCTGCGGGCTGTCTCCGCAGATCTTCCTCGACAGCTTCGAGGCGCCGCCGGCGCCCTGAAGACGGGCCCAAGCGCTTACTGAAAAAGGCCGGGGACAACCCCGGCCTTTTTTCTTTGCCCGCCGGCCACCCACGAGACGAGATCGAACCGGCGTGTTTGGCCTATACTCGTTGCTGCGATAGGGGGTGCCTCACTCATCGACACGAAGGAAGGACCCATGCCAGCGCTTCGCATTCTTCTCCTGAGCCTCTTTTTCTCCGCCACCTCACTGTTTGCGCAGATTCCCGGCGACGTCACGCTCGAGGAGGTGATTGGGCCCGGCACCTTCGGCGGCGCCCTGGGCCTGGTCAACGCCAGCGACGGCAGTGGCCGGCTGTTCGTGATTCGCCAGGCAGGCTTCGTGGAGATCATCGAGAACGAACAGGTCGTTCCCGGGGATTTTCTCGATGTGAGCTCGCTGACCGACACTTCCGAGTCAGAGCGTGGGCTGCTGGGACTCGCCTTTCACCCGGACTACGCGTCCAACGGCCTTTTGTATGTCAACTTCACTTCCAACGGCACGCTCGCGCCGACCGGCGACACGGTGATCGCCGAATACCAGGTCAGCGCCGGTGACCCGGACCAGGTTGACCCCAACAGCCGGCGCGTGCTGCTGACCGTCACGCAGGACTTCGACAATCACAACGGCGGCAACCTGGCCTTCGGTCCGGACGGCTATCTCTACATCGGCATGGGCGACGGCGGCAGCGGGGGCGACCCCTGCAATCGAGCCCAGACACTGGATCCGGCCAACTTGGAAGTTGGCGGCTTTCCGGTGTGTAAGGACAGCATCACGACCGCCCTGCTGGGCAAGATGCTGCGCATCGACGTCGACGGCACCACGCCGGCGAGCAGCAACAACCTGTGCGGCGCGGCCGGGGACGGCTCGGCCGAATACGCCGTTCCAGCCGACAATCCCTACGTCGGAGACAACAACGCCTGCGGCGAAGTCTGGGCCTACGGCCTGCGCAACCCCTGGCGCTGGAGCTTCGACCGCGACACGGGAGATCTTTGGATCGGTGACGTCGGCCAGGGCACCTGGGAGGAGATCGACCTCGAACCCGCCGCCTCGGCCGGCGGCGTCGACTACGGCTGGAACGTCTGCGAGGGCGAGTATGCCACCGGCTCGACCACGACCGCCTGCCCGCTGGCCGGATCCGAACTGCCAGTACTCAGCTACCGCCGCAACAACGGCAACTGCTCGGTCACCGGCGGCTACCGCTACCGCGGCCCGGTCACCAGTCTCCTAGGAACCTATATCTACGGAGACTACTGCTCGGGGCGCATCTGGTTCGCCACCGGTAGCGGCGACAACTGGATCGAAACGCTGTTCTCCAGCGAAGGGTTCGACCTGCGCAGCTTCGGCGAAGACGAGGCCGGCAATCTCTACGTCGTGCGCTCCGGCGGCATCTTCCGCTTCGAAGGCGACACCAGCCCGGTCGGGCTGATATTCCAGGATCGCTTCGAACAGTAGGCGGAAGGACTCCAGGCGGCGGCCGGTTGCGTCCGGCCGGCCGTCACTGCGCGAAAAGTTCGCGAATCCTTTCCTTCTCCGCCAGGCCGTCGCGGTAGCCCAGCTCGATCAACTCGCGGCAGAACTCCGCTTCGAACAGCAGGTAGCTGGGCAGCCGCCCCTCGCCCCAGGCGCCGACGCCCTTGAGCAGGGTGCGGACGCTGGCCGGCACCCGGTGGCGATGGCGCATGGCGATCTCGCGCACATCCGTAGACGGCTGGATCAGCAAGGTCTCGACCGGGCGCAGCCCGGTCTTCTCCATCCGGTCTTCGGGTACCTGCTCGAGCGTGCGGTTGATGCGCTCGAGCCGGGCCAGATCGTTGGTCAGGTAGTCCATGAAGATCACGTCCAGCAGGTAGCCGCCCACCTCGCCGAGCGACGGGTAGGCGACATCCTCGGCGGGCTCCGGGTCGGGCCGCACGTCGCGCGTGCCGATGATCAACATGCGATCGGCGCCCATGCGAATCGGCGGGCTCAGCGGCGTGGTGTGGCGCATGCCGCCGTCGCCGAAGTACTCGTGGCCGATGCGGCTGGCGGGAAACAGCAGGGGCAGCGCGGCGCTGGCCAGCAGGTGGGCCGGACGGATCTCCGCGCGCCGGCCGATGCGCTTGCCCTTCTGCCAGCCCTCGATGCGTTCGTCGGCCTGGAAGAAGGTCACGGCCCGCCCCGAGCTGTATCCGGAAGCGGTCACCAGCAGGGCCTTGAGCAGGCCGGACTCGACCGAGCGCTCGATGCCCTCGGTGTCGAGTTCGCGTTCGAGAAGCTGTCCGAGCGGCGCGTTGTCGAGCAGTGATTTCGGGTTGGCCACGCCCAGCCCGCCGAGGGTCATGGAAGCCAGCCAGTGCAGGCCGCGGCCGAGGTTGTGCAGCCAGCCTGTGCGGTAGATGTGATGGCAACGGAAATTGCCCCAGAAATGCTCGAGCCGCGCCGCCCCGTGAGAAAAATCCTCGGCGTGGGAGGCCATCACCGCGGCATTGATGGCGCCGGCCGACGTGCCGGTGATGATCGGAAACGGCGTGTTGTGCTCACCGAGCAGTTCGGCGACGGCCTTGAGCACGCCGACCTGGTAGGCCCCGCGCGCGCCGCCGCCGGGCAGGACCAGTGCGGCGTGCGACTCCCGGCTCATCCGCCGCTGAGCACCATCGCCTCGAAGCCGTTGTCGAGCAGGCGGCGACGGGCGCCGTCGGCTTCTCGGGCGCTTTCGAAGGGACCGACCCGCACGCGGTGCCAGGTGACGTCGTCGACGGTCACCGACTGCACGCGGGCGTCGAGGCCCAGCAGCGTGACCTGGGCGCGCAGGCCCTCGGCGTCCCCGCCGGACCGGAACGAGCCCACCTGCAGGACGTAGGGACCCTGGCTGGCTGTCTCGCTGCTGCGCTCACGGGCCCGCTCGGCGATTTCCTCTTCGGGAACCACCACTTCGCGCTCGGGGAGGACGGTGAAGAAGTCATACTGCCGGCTTCGCTCGCCGGCGACCTCCTCGGCGATGGGCGGCTCGTCGCGCCCGCTCGGCTGCTGCGGTGCATCGGGACCGCCGCGCCCGGGCAGGTAGCCGCCCAGCCAGGCCAGGGTCGCCAGCACCAGGCCGCAGACCACGCCGGCGCCGAAAGTCAGCAGGCCGCCGCCGGCCGTCGAGCCGCCGCGTTTTGCCTGACGCCTCGCCATCCTACATTTCCTTCGGCGCGGTCACGCCGATCAGGCCCAGGCCGTTGCGCAGGACCTGCCCGACCGCCGCGACCAGGTTCAGCCGCGCGTTGCGCAGGTCCTCGTCGTCGACCAGGAACGGGGTGGCGTTGTACCAGGAGTGGAAACCGGCCGCCAGGTCGTGCAGGTAGTGGGCGAGCACGTGCGCGGCGCGCTGGCGGGCGGCCGACTCGATCAGCTCGGGGAAGCGGCCGACCATACGCAGCAGCTCCTGTTCATGGTCGGTCTCGAGGCGCTCGACCGCCGCTTCGCCGATGGCCTGGTTGTGGCGCAGGCCGCGACTGTCGAGTTCGCGGAACACGCTCATGATCCGCGCATGCGCATACTGGATGTAGTAGACGGGGTTCTCGTTGGCGCGCGACTTGGCCAGGTCGAGGTCGAAGTCGAGATGCTGCTCGTGCGAACGCATCACGTAGAAGTAGCGCGCGGCGTCGTTGCCGACCTCGTCGCGAAGCTCGCGCAGGGTCACGAAACTGCCCGAACGCGTCGACATCTGCACCTTCTTGCCGCCGCGGTAGAGCACCGCGAACTGGACGAGCTGGAATTCCAGCCGGTCGGGATCCTCGCCCAGGCCGGCCGCGGCAGCCTTCAGGCGCGGCACGTAGCCATGGTGATCGGCGCCGAAGACATAAAGCGAGGTGCCGCTGCAGCGGCCCAGCTTGTCGAGCAGGTAGGCGACGTCGGAGGCGAAATAGGTGGTGCGGCCGTTTTCTCTCACCACGACGCGGTCCTTGTCGTCGCCCAGCTCGGTGGCCTTGAACCACTTGGCGCCGTCCTTCTCGTAGAGCCAGCCCTGCTCGTCGAGCTTGTCGAGCGCGCGCGCCAGCGCACCGCTGGATTCGAGCTCGCGTTCGGAGAACCAGCGCTCGAAGACCACGCCGAAAGCGGAAAGATCCTCGCGAATATCATCGACCATGGTCTCCAGCGCAGCCTGGAAGCAGGCCTCGTAGCCTTTCTCGCCGAGCAGCTCGCGGGCGCGGGCGATCAGCGCATCGACGTGTCTTTCGGAGTCGCCGTCGGGCCCGTCGGCGGGCAGGCCCTCGGACACCTTCATGCCGGCGTGGCGCAGGTCGTCACCGTGGCGCTTGCGCACCTCGCGCGCGATGTCATAGATGTAGTCGCCGCGGTAGCCGTTGGCCGGGAAACCGACCTTCTCGCCGCTGAGCTCGAGGTAGCGCAGCCAGACCGAAACGGCCAGGATGTCCATCTGGCGGCCGTGGTCGTTGACGTAGTACTCGCGGTGAACGCGGTGGCCGGCGGCCTGGAGGATCGCCGCCAGGCTCGCTCCGTACGCCGCCCCGCGACCGTGGCCCACGTGCAGGGGGCCGGTGGGGTTGGCGCTGACGAATTCGATCAGCACGTCCTCGCGGCTGCCCTCCGGCGCGCGGCCGTAGCCCTCGCCCTCGGCCAGGATGTCGCGCAGGACGACTTTCAGATAGTGGTTGCTGGCGAAGAAGTTGAGAAAGCCGGGCCCGGCCACCTCGACGCGGGACACGCGTTTGGAGGCGGGCAACCGCTCCTTGAGCTTCTCGGCCAGTTCACGCGGTGGCATCGAGGCCCGCTTGGCCAGTACCATGGCGACGTTGCAGGCGTAGTCGCCGTGACTGCGGTCTCGGGTATGTTCGATTTCGATGCGGGTGTCGAGCTCCGCGGGCAGCTGGCCCTCGCGTTTGAGATACCCCAGGGCCTGGCTGATCAATTCCTCGATGTGGGCGCGCATGTTTTGCCAAACTGCAGAAACAGCAGGTATTGTAACGATGCGCACGGGGCTTGTGATTGCAAGGTTATCCACAGAGCCTGTGGAAAACTGTGTGAACAAGTCCGGGAACAAGCCGTCCGAGCCCCGTCACGAGCGCGCCCGCAGCACTTTGGTCATTTTTTCGACATATTGAAAAACGCATATAAAACAATACCTTGCAGGGATAACACGAATTGACTGTTAGCTACGGCGCGTTAAGCCCCTGTTTCCTTTACGGGGCGTTGACAATGTGCATAAATCGCGAGGGAACCGGATCGTGAGCCGCTCCATCAGGGCCTGGCAGGGCCTGCAACCAACGCTGGGAGACCGGGTGTGGGTGGATCCCGCCGCGAGCGTGATCGGCCGCGTGGAACTGGGCGATGATGCTTCCGTCTGGCCCGGAGCCGTGCTTCGCGGTGACGTCAACGAGATTCACGTGGGCGCGCGCAGCAACATCCAGGACGGCACCATCTGCCACGTCACCCACGACGGCCCCTACACGCCGGGCGGCCTGCCCCTCGTTCTCGGCGAGGACATCACCGTCGGTCACGGCGCCATCCTGCACGCCTGCACGATCGGCGACCGCTGCCTGATCGGCATGGGCGCCCTGGTGCTCGACGGCGCCGAGATCGCCGCCGACGTCATGCTGGCCGCCGGCAGCCTGGTCAGCCCCGGCAAGCGGCTGGAGTCGGGACGGCTGTATCGCGGCCGTCCGGCCGAGCCGGTTCGGGAACTGAGCGAGCGCGAGCTCGAAATGCTTCGATATTCGGCCGCGCATTACGTTCGGCTGAAGGATCAATATCTGGACGAGGGGGAAAGTTCATGAACGATGTGCCGACAATCGCGGCAAATGGCGTCAACATGCCGGCCCTGGGCTTCGGCACTTTCGAGCTCGACGAAGCCACCGTCGAGGAGATCCTCCCGCATGCGCTCGAGCTGGGCTACCGGCACGTTGATACCGCCCAGATCTACCGCAACGAGGCGGCCGTGGGGCGCGCGATCAAGCGGGTCAGCGTGCGCCGGGAGGACCTGTTCATCACCACCAAGGTGTGGGTCGACCAGTACGACCCGTCGGCCTTCATCCGCTCGGTCCAGGGCAGCCTCAAGCGGCTCCAGACCGACTACGTCGACCTGCTGCTGCTGCACTGGCCGGTTTTCGGGGGCAACGGCATGAACCCCACCCTGGAGGCGCTCATGCGGGCCCGGCGAGACGGCCTGACGCGGCACATCGGCCTGAGCAACTTCACCATCGACCAGACCGAACAGGCCGTCGCCTTCTGCGGCGAGGGTCAGCTGGCCACCAACCAGGTCGAGTACCACGTGTATCTGGGCCAGGACAAGCTGCGGCGCGTGCTGGCGCGCCACAACCTGATCCTGACCGCCTACATGCCGCTGGCGAAGGCGCGTACGGTCAACGACCCGGTGCTGTGGGACATCGGCGAGCAGTACGGCAAGACCGCCGCACAGGTCGCCCTGCGCTGGCTCGTCGAGCAGGATCGGGTCGCCGCCATTCCGGCCACCTCCAACCCGCACCACGCCTCGACCAACTTCGACATCTTCGACTTCCAGCTCAGCGAAGACGACCAGGCGCGCATCGCCGGGCTCGACAAGAAGCGCCGGATCTGCAAGCCCGAAGGTCTCTCACCCGAGTGGGACGACTGACCGGTTAACCCGGTCGCCTCGTCAGGGCATGACCTTCACGCCGTCGGCGACCAGCCGGTAGGCGACCGGGTCGTCGAGCAGCCCGGGATCGGCGCCGTCCTCGGTCACCATGTGCTCGGCGGTTTCCGGCGACATCTCGTGGCGCTCGAGCACACCGTGCGCAATGGCCGGCCCCCGGAGTTCGGCGGGGATGGCGAATCCGTGATCGCGGGCCACGATCCGGAGCATCTCACCGTCGCTTTCGAACACGGCCCAGCAGCCCCGATTGGTGCATACATCGGTCATGCGTCCGGAGACCGTCATCTGCTGGTCCAGCCGCGAGTCCGGATCGGCCATGACCTGGGCCACGTCGGTGGGCTCGGCATCCTGTTCAGGCGCGTTGCCGAACCAGTCGCCAGCGGCCGCAGGAAGGGTCGACATTAACCCGACCAGGGCGCACGCGGTGAGGGTGTTCTTCTTGTTCACGTTTTCTCCTTGTTGTTCAGGCCGTCCATGAAGGGCCGGATGAAGTCCATCGGCAGCGGAAAGACGACGGTGGTGTTCTGCTCGCCGCCGATCTCGGTGAGCGTCTGCATGTAGCGCAGTTGCAGGGCGCCGGGCGCCTCGGCCAGCTTGCTGGCGGCCTCCACCAGCTTCTCGGAGGCCTGCTGCTCGCCGTCGGCGTGGATCACCTTGGCGCGCCGCTGCCGCTCGGCCTCGGCCTGCTTGGCGATTGCGCGGATCATCGACTCGTCGAGGTCGACGTGCTTGATCTCCACGTTGGTGACCTTCACGCCCCAGCCGTCGGTCTGGCGGTCGAGAATCTTCTGAATATCCTCGTTAAGCTTGTCGCGCTCGGCCAGCATCTCATCGAGTTCGTGCTTGCCCAGCACCGAACGCAGGGTGGTCTGTGCCAGTTGGCTGGTGGCATCCATGAAGCGCTCGACGTTGATGATCGCCTTTTCCGGGTCGATCACCCGGTAGTAGACCACGGCGTTGACCTTCACCGAGACGTTGTCGAAAGAGATCACGTCCTGGGTCGGCACGTCCATCACGATGGTGCGAAGGTCTACGCGCACGATCTGCTGGATGAGGGGAATGACGATGATCAGGCCGGGGCCCTTGACCTTGGTGAAGCGGCCCAGCGTGAAGATCACCCCGCGCTCGTACTCGCGCAGGATCTTGATGGTATTGGCCACCAGCAGGACCAGGAGGACCAGGGCGGTGCCGAAAAAGGAAATAGTGTCGATATTCATCACGACGCTCCTTCGGTTGAATCGATGGGTCGCACTTTCAGGACCAGACCGTCGACGGCGGTGATCTCGACTTCCTGGCCCCTGGTGATGGGCTGTTCCGAGGCAGCGCTCCAGTCCTCGCCCTCGAGGTGGACGCGCCCTTCGCCGTCACGGAAATCACTGATCGCCTCGGCGCGGTGTCCGGGTAACGCTTCCCGGCCGGCCACCTGCGGCCGCTTGAAGGCCTTGGCCGCCAGATAGACGATTATGAAGAAGACCAGCGCGGAGACCAGCCCCATGGCGGCGATCAGGCCGGTGTTGATGCCCATTCCCGGCACGTCGCTGTCCATCAGGATGACCGATCCGACCACCACGGCGACGACCCCGCCAATGCCGAGTATGCCCAATGAAGGCACGAACAGCTCGACCGCGATCAGGGCGAAGCCGAGCAGCATCAGTGCGAGGCCTACGTAGTTGACAGGCAGGATCTGGAACGCGTAGAGGGCCAGCAGCAGGCAGATGCCGCCGATCACCCCCGGCACGAGCGCGCCGGGGTTATAGCCTTCGAGAATAAGGCCGTAGATGCCGACCATCAGCAGGATGTACGCCAGGGTGGGATTGGTCAGCACACTCAGGAAGCGGTTGCGCCAGTCCGGCTCCTTCTCGACGATCTCGGCCCCTGCCGTCGTCAGGGTCAGCGGGCCGGAGGCCATCCGCACTTCCCGCCCATCGATGGCATCGAGCAGGGCCGGAATATCCGGGCTGACGAGGTCGATGACGTTGATTTCGGCGGCGTCCGATGCCGTCAGGCTGACCGCCTCGCGCACCGCGCGCTCGGCCCAGTCTGCGTTGCGCCCGTGACGTTCGGCCAGCCCCCGAATATAGGCCACGGCGTCCTCGACGGTCTTGCGGGTCATGGCGTCGCCGGGCACCGGCGCCTGCTCATCCCGTGACGGTTGATCTTCGGCAGTGGTTTCTGGCTCCTGTTCCCCGGATGGCGCATTCCCCTCCGCGGCGCTGTCACTGCCCTGGTCGGATGGCTGCTCGTCGAAAGCTTCTCGCGCCCGCTCCATGGGCGACGCCGGCTGTTCGTCAGCCCCGCCACCGCCAATCTGCACCGGCGTAGCCGCGCCCAGGTTGGTGGAAGGCGCCATGGCCGCAACGTGGCTGGCGTACAGCATGTAGGTGCCCGCGCTGGCCGCTCGTGCACCCGGCGGCCCGACCCAGGTGGCCACGGGGACTCGGGCGTTGAGAATCTTCTTGATGATGTCGCGCATCGAGGCGTCCAGGCCGCCCGGCGTGTCGAGCTTCAGGACCACCAGCGCCGCCCCGTCCGACTCGGCCTCCTCGATACCGCGCACGACATAGTCGCGCGTCGCCGGCCCGATGGCGCCGTTGACTGTCAGCACGTGAACGACGGGCGTCGCCGGCTCACCGGCACCGGGTGTCTGTGTCTGCGCGGCGGACGCCAGTACAAGCAACAACACGGCGAGAGCGGTTAGCCATTGGCCGGCCACTGGCACTCGGATGCGGTCGGGTTCGGTGTGATTCATCACGCTCTACATTAGAGCTTCGCCGGCGTGATCGCAACGTGCGCGCTTTGAATCCATGCGCTCGCGCCCCCAACATCCAGACATGGTATCAACACAGCACCCCAACCAGGAGCAAGGAATGAACGAAAGCAGTATGCGCGAGCAGCTGGCCATCGACGGCGAGTCGCTCTACCGGGAGGAGTCGTTCAGCGATCGGCGCGTCGGCACGATCCAGCGCCTGACGCCGGTGACGGCCGACGGCGAAGACGATACCGCGCGTTCGGTGCGCTACGTCGGCCAGACGCAGGTGATGAGCCCCGCGGGCGCCCTGCCGATTACCTTCGAACTCGAGGTCGATTCGCTTTCCGAAGCCGTACGCCAGTTCCCCGAGGCGGCCGAGAAGGCGGTGGAAGAAACCGTCGAAGAGCTCAAGCGCCTGCAGCGCGAAGCCCAGTCCTCGATCATGGTGCCCGGCCAGGAAGGCGGCGGCCAGTTCGGTGGCATGGGCGGCCAGGGCGGACACGGCAGCGCCGGCGGCATGGGCCCCGGCGGGGGGATCAAGATCTGAACATGTGCCGGTAAGGGCATGTCCTCACGGGGACTGCCTCGGCCATTCACTAAGCGGAAAAAGAAAATCCCGGCCGGAAGTCCGACCGGGATTTTTTTGTTTCTCGTCCTCGTAGGGGGACGAGGTCAGCGCGGGATTACTCCGGACGCTTGCGCAGGAAGCGGCTCGGATCCTCTTCGCCGGTCACCGTGGTGCCTTCGAAGCGATCCCAGAACACC
>JAZBPT010000169.1:0-4939 GCA_036351755.1 Wenzhouxiangella sp.
GCGCGAGATCAAGGACCACGGCGACGCGCTCGATGGGCTGCAGCTGATCAAGCGCGGCAACCGCCTGTCGGTCATGCCGATCGACAAGCAGCACTGGGACTACATCATGGGGATGGAAAAACAATGAGCCAGCAGCGACTCAAGATCGAGGTGGCCCGCGCGGCCCTGAAGTACGTCGAGGACGGCATGACGCTCGGTGTGGGCACGGGCAGTACCGTCAATGCCTTCATCGACGAGTTGGCCTCGTCCGGCATTCGCCTTGAAGCCGCCGTTTCGTCGTCGGAGGAAACCACGCGGCGCCTCGAGGAGATCGGCGTGCGCGTGATCGACCTCAACCAGGCCGGCGACCTCGAGCTCTACATCGACGGGGCCGACGAAGTGGACGAGCACAAGCGCCTGATCAAGGGCGGCGGTGGCGCGCTCACGCGCGAGAAGATCATCGCCGCGGCCAGCCGCAAGTTCGTCTGCATCGTCGATGCCTCCAAGTGCGTCGGCGTGCTGGGCGAGTTCCCGCTGCCGATCGAGGTAATTCCGATGGCGCGCGCGATGGTCTCGCGCAAGCTCGTCGGCATGGGCGGCCGGCCCGAGCTGCGCGAAGGTTTCACCACCGACAACGGCAACCTGATCCTGGACGTTCGCAACCTCGACCTGGTCGATCCGGTCCGGGTCGAGAACGAGATCAACCAGATCCCCGGGGTCGTGACCTGCGGTCTCTTCGCCAAACGCGGCGCCGACGTCGTGCTCGTGGCGACGGAGGGCGGAATCGACAAGCGGTAACGCGGGAAGCCGCCGCAGCGTTCTTCAGGCGATGATCAGCCGGTCGCGGCCGGCGCGCTTGGCTTCGTAGAGTGCGTGATCGGCCCGCGCCAGCCACTTCGACCAGTTTTCCCCGTCCTTGAGCGCGGCCGCGCCGGCGGAGAAGTGCAGCGGACTGTCCGGCCCCTGGACCTTGCCGCTGAGACGGCCGTGCAGCTCGTCCAGGTTGGCCTCGGCGGTCTCGACGTCCATGTCGCGGAGCAGCACCACGAATTCCTCGCCGCCCAGCCGATAGAGGCCGTCCTCGGTTCGCAACTCGTCGCGCAGGACGGCCACGAAGCGCTCCAGCACCTTGTCGCCCGCCTCGTGGCCGAACTCGTCGTTGATGCGCTTGAAGTGGTCGAGGTCGAGTACCATCAGCGTTGCGGGACGCCGGCCTCGCCGTCGCTCGGCCACCGCCTTCTCCAGGTCGTGCTGCATGAGCCGACGGTTGCCCGCGCCGGTCAGCGGGTCGAGCGTCGCCAGTTCCGAGAGCATGCGCCGCTGCTCGCGAAGCTGGTTGGTGAAGACCAGGCCGAAGCCGGATATGAGCACGGCAACGGTCAGCCAGCTGATCTGGTGCAGGAGGCTGTCGAACAGCCCGAAGCTCGCCGTCAGCGTGAGGGTGATGATCAGGTTGCAGCCGATGGCCAGGTTGCGCGGCAGCACCAGGAAGTTGATCCACAACACCAGGTAGGTCCACAGCAACCCGTTGGGGCTGACCAGCATGGCGCTCAGCAGGCACGACAGGCTGATGATGAAACCGAACAGAATCAGCGCCGTCTGCCGGAAGCGGGGAACCCGCCCGAGCGCTAGGACGGTGGTGAGCATCGCCACGATCACGGCGTTGATCAGCGCGCCCGTGGTGTCGCCGGTGAAGAAACGGTAGACCACGAAGCCCGTCACGACCAGGATGGTCGTCAGCCCGCAGTAGTTCATCACCGTCATTTCGATGCTGCGCCGCGCCATTCCGACCGGCCACTCGAGCGACGGATGGTTCCGTTCCGCGGGCTGTTGCTCGGAATCCTTCGGAGACGGCATGTCGACCCCCCTGAACGATCGGCCCCGGTCGGTCGATCGTCAATCCATGATGTATCGAAATATGCCACAGGACAACGACTTGCGGCAAGCACGCTGCCGTGGCCCGGAACCCGGAGCGGTTACAATGGAAACCGAATTCCAGCGAGTCCCGATCGACGTGTTCCCGACCCGACCCGAAACCCTCAGCGTGGCCCCGATGATGGACTGGACCGACCGCCACTGTCGGTACTTCCATCGCCTGCTGGCGCCGCGCGCCCTGCTGTATACCGAAATGGTGACGACCGGCGCGGTGATCCACGGCGATCGCGAGCGCCTGCTGGGTTTCGATCCCGCAGAGCACCCGGTCGCGCTGCAGCTCGGCGGCAGCGATCCCGAGGAGCTCGCGCAGGCCGCGCGGATCGGTGCCGGTTTCGGCTATGACGAGATCAACCTCAACGTCGGTTGTCCCTCCGATCGGGTGCAGAAAGGGCGATTCGGGGCCTGCCTTATGAAGGAGCCGGAACTCGTGCGCGACTGCCTGGCCGCGATGCGCGAGGCGGTGGATTTGCCGGTTACCGTCAAGACACGCATCGGCGTCGACGATCTCGACGGCGAGGCCTTCCTGCGGGACTTCGTGGACACGGTGGTCGAAAGCGGCATCGACACGGTCATCGTGCACGCGCGCAAGGCCTGGCTGTCGGGCCTGAGCCCGAAGGAGAACCGCGAGATTCCGCCGCTCTTCCACGATCGCGTCCACGCGCTCAAGGCGCGTCACCCGGAACGGACCATCGTCATCAACGGCGGCATTACCGAGCTCGAGGCTGCGCTCGGCCATCTCGAGCACGTCGACGGCGTGATGCTCGGCCGCGCGGCCTACCAGAACCCCTGGATTCTCGCCGAACTGAGCCGGTCCCTCGGCTGGCCGGCCGCCGAGTCACGCGAGGCGGTGGTCGAGGCGATGGTGGGCTATGCCCGCCGCCATATCGACGCCGGCGGCCGGCTCAATCACGTCGCCCGTCACATGCTCGGCCTGTTCCACGGCCAGCCCGGCGCGCGGCACTGGCGCCGGCACCTCAGCCAGAACATGCACCTTGACGGTGCCGAGCCGGAATTGTTGTCAGAGGCGATGGGGGGCTGCGACCGCCTGGCCGCCGAACCAACGCTCTAGTCGCTGCCCAGGACACCGAGCAGCGGCCGGATCAACAGCCACCAGGCCAGCAGGGCGAACAGCAGGTACTTGCCCGTGTAGTAGACCGTGCGGTTCCAGGCCTTGACCCGCTGGAACATTTCCCCGACGGCGGCGATCCCGGCGAAGATCCGGTTCAGGAAGCCGACCTTTTCGCCCGGCACGTTGCGGGTGGCCGAGGCCTTGACCACGTGGTGAATCATGAAGTGGTTCAGCGCGCGAACCACCGGATTGCGGATCGGGCGTTCCACGTCGCAGAACAGGATCACCCGGTACTGGTCGGTGTCGTTCTCGACGCGGTGGATGTAGGTTTCGTCGAACAGAATGTCCTCGCCGTCGCGCCAGGCGTAGCGTTCGCCATCGACGTAGATGCGGCAGTCGTCCGAGTTGGGCGTGATCAGGCCCAGGTGGTAGCGCAGGGAGCCGCCGAAGGGGTCGCGGTGCGCACCCAGCCGGCCGTGCGGCGGCAGCACGGCGAACATCGCGGCGTGTACGCTCGGAATCCGGCGGACCAGTTCCACGGTTTTCGGGCAGAGTTCCTCGGCCGAGGGATAGCCGTCGTTGTACCACTTGAGGTAGAAGCGGGTCCATCCGCGCTTGAAGAAGCTGTTGAAGGCCAGGTCGTTGCGCCCGTCGGCGGCCCGGATATGGCCCTGGTCGAAGAGCGCGCGCGCCTCGTCGCGGATGGTCTCCCAGTTGTCTCGCAGCAGGTCCAGTTCCGGAAAGTCGCGCCGCTCCAGGTAGGGTCGGTTGGGCACGCCCGAAAACAGGTAGATCAGCGCGTTGTAGGGCGCGATGAAGGTCGAGTGGTCGGTGAGCTGGCGCAGGAAACGATGGCGCACCTGGCCGCGGTAGTGCACGAAAGCGGCCGAGCCGACCAGCACGTAGACGACCAGGAATTTCAGCGACAGGAGTTCGGTCAGCAAGGAAGTCCACCCGCAACGCAAAGGCCCTGATCGAAGAATAATCCTTTCGGTAAGCCGTTTTCAATCGTTATGACGCTGGCGCTTGACCCGTGCCTGCGCGGCCCGCATATTGTGCAGCCCGCACGCCCCGCAGAGAGTTTTTCAAGGTGATCGTCAAAACCCCCGCAGACTTCAGAAAGCAGATTTCGGCAGGCTGGCTTACGGCCGACGGCCCGGCGGTGCCGCGGGCGGTCTTCCTGGTCGAGCCCACCGGATTCCGCGTGTCGGACCAGACGGCACGCGACAACGAGTACATGGACACGGGCGTGGACGTCGATCCGCATCGCGCGCTCGACCAGCACCGGGCCCTCAGCGAGCGCATCACCGCCTGCGGCATTCCCCTGGTGCGCTTTCCCGGCAAGCCGGAAACGCCCGACGACGTGTTTCCCAACAACGTCTTCGCGACAGCGCCCGGGCGCCTGATCATCGGCGCGATGCTCCACCCCGAGCGCCAGCGCGAAGCCGAACGCGCCGACATCCGCGCCTTCTTTACCGACCTGATGCACTACGAGACGATCGACCTGTCCGGGCAGGACCTGGTGGCCGAGCTGACCGGCGCCCTGGTGCTCGACCGGGCGCGGCGCATCGGTTTCTGCGGCATCACCCAGCGCGTCGACGAGGCCGGCTGCAAGGCCATGCACGAGGCCTTCGACCTGGGCCTGACTTTCCAGTTCGACCTCGACGAGCACGAGTACCACACCAACGTGGTGATGGCCGTGCTCGCCTCGCGCGCCCTGATCATCTGCCCGGACGCCTTCGCCGACCCCGAGGTGCCCAAGGCCATCGGGGAAGCCTTCCCCGGCCACGTGCTCGAGATCACCACCGAGGAGAAGGAAGCCTTCGCCGGCAACGTGATCGCGCTCAGTTTCAGCGACCTGTTCATGAGCCAGACCGCCGTCGACGCGCTGCCGCAGGAAAAGCTCCGGAAGCTCGAGGACTGGGGCTTCACCATCCACGGCATCGAGCTCGACGA
>JAZBPT010000170.1:0-40029 GCA_036351755.1 Wenzhouxiangella sp.
CGTGAGCCTGGAAGTCCTCGACGAGGGCCCGCTGTTCCGCGACGAATTCGACGTGGACCCAGACCCAGTCATCGGTCAGTTCAGCCTGGTGATGTAGCGTTCGGCGCCGGCCGCCGCCGCGCCGGTGCAAGCAACCGGCATCCTCCGCCGGTCCAGGCAACTTTCTATCAGCGGCGCTCCACCCAATCGCCCGACTTGAGCGTCATCGCGCAGGCGTTCGGGCGGAAGTGGTAAAGCCAGTGATTGATGTCCGGTGCGTCGATCACGGCCAGGTCGGCGCGGAATCCCGGCATCAGGCTGCCGTGCGTGGATTCCAGCCCGATGGCCCGGGCCGAGTGCGAAGTGACGCCGCGCAGGACCTCCGCCGGGCTCATGCGCTGGTGTACCGCGGCGAGGGTCATCGCCAGGTGCAGGTGGTAACTGGGCGCCGATCCCGGGTTGAAGTCGGTTGCAACGGCGACACGAGCGCCATGCTCGATCCACTTTCTCGCCGGAAGGAAGGGCTCACGCAGATAGAGGGAGGCAATCGGAAGACTCACCGCCACCGTGCCGGCATCGGCCATGGCCCGGATATCTTCCTCGGCGGCATACTCCAGGTGTTCGGCCGAGACGGCGCCGAGTTCGGCCGCGAGGCCGGCGCCGCCGCCGCTGGATAGCTGGTCGGCGTGGATCTTCAGGCCCAGTCCGTGTGATTTGGCGGTCTCCAGGATTCGCCGGCCTTCGTCCAGGGTGAAGGCATTCTCCTCGATGAATACGTCGCAGAACCGGGCCAGTTCCCGCTGTGCCACTTCGGGGATCAGCTCTTCGCAGAGCAGGGCAAGGTAGTCGTCGCGCCGTTCGCGGTACTCGGCCGGCACCAGGTGCGCCCCCAGGAAGGTCGGGACGATCTCCAGCGCCTGGCTCGACTGCAGCCGGCGATAGACTTCGAGTTGCTTGAGCTCGTTGTCGCGATCGAGTCCGTAGCCGGACTTGGCCTCGACGGTTGTCACGCCCAGCGCGGCCATGTCGGAAAGCGCCGATGCGGCCTTTGCCTCGAGTGCGTCGATGTCGGTGTTCCGGGTGGCGCGGACGGTCGAGTTGATGCCGCCGCCGGAGGCCTGGATGTCCTGGTAGCTGGCGCCCTCCAGCCGGGCGGCGAACTCATCGCCGCGCCAGCCCCCGAAACAAAGATGGGTGTGGCAGTCGATAAGACCCGGCACCACGCAGCCGCCCCCGGCGTCGAAACGTTCGGCATCGGCGTATTCCGACGGCAATTCGGCCAATGGTCCGGCGTAACGAATCGTGTCGCCTTCCCAGACCACCGCGGCATCGCTCACGGCATCGACGTCATCGTGCGTGCCGTCAACAGGCACCCGGTACAGGGTCGATATGTTGGTGAGTATGTTCATGCAAAACCTGTTTTTTGCCAGCGCAAACTATCGAAGCCCTGCCACCGTCGATTGCACGGAGCCGACGAGGTCGCCCGAGCGCAGCAGGCGGGTGCAGGTGTCGATGTCGTGGCCGACTTCGTAGTCCTCCTCGGCATGGCTGACGTGTTTGCGGATGTGCTCGTGGGCGGCGAGAACGCCGATGCCGGGCTTGAGCGGCGCCCGGAAGTCTAGCGCCTGGGCCGCCGTGAGTGCCTCCACGGCTAGCACACGTTCCACGTTGTGGAGCACGCTGAGCAGCTTCAGCGCGCTGATAGAGCCCATCGAGACATGATCTTCCTGGCCGAGGCTGGTCGGGATCGAGTCGACGCTGGCGGGATGGCACAGCACCTTGTTCTCGCTGACCAGCGCGGCCGCCGTGTACTGCGGAATCATGAAGCCGGAGTTGATGCCGGTGTCGCTCATCAGCAGCTTGGGCAGGCCGTCGTGCCCCTCGAGCAGCAGGTAGGTCCGTCGCTCGGAAATGCTGGCAAGTTCCGACAGTGCCATGGCGGCATAGTCAAGCGAAAGCGCGAGGGGCTGGCCGTGGAAATTGCCGGCTGAGATGATGTCGCCGTCGTCGAACACCAGCGGGTTGTCGGTGACCGAATTGATCTCGCGCTCGACGACTTCGATTGCGTGGCCCAGGGCGTCGCGGCTCGCGCCGTGCACCTGCGGAATGCAGCGCAGGCAGTAGGGGTCCTGCACCTTGCCGCAGTGGCGGTGCGATTCGAGAATCTCGGAGTCGGCGAGCAGCGCGCGCACGTTGGCGGCGACGGCCAGCTGGCCGGGATGCGGACGCACCCTGTGGACGCGTTCGTCGAAGGGTCTTGCCGAGCCCTGGAGAGCCTCGAGACTCATGGTGCCGAGAATGTCGGCGGCGGTGGTCAGGTGCAGGGCGCGATTGAGAATGAACGCGCCGTAGGCCGACATCAGCTGGGTGCCGTTGATCAGGCCGATGCCGTCCTTGGCGCCGGGCTCGACCGGCTCGATGCCATGGCGCGCGAGGGTTTCGCGCGCCGGCTCGGGCCCGCTGCGTTCGGCGTTCCAGCACTGGCCGAGGCCGATCAGCGGCAGGCTCATGTGCGCCAGCGGTGCCAGGTCGCCCGAGGCGCCGACGCTGCCCCGGCTCGGAATCCAGGGCAGGATGTCGAGTTCGCACAGCTTCAGCAGCTGGCGAAAGATCGGCAGCGAGACGCCGGAGTTCCCCAGGCCCAGTGCGTGGACCTTCAGCCTCATCATCAGGCGCGTGATTTCCACCGGCACCGGCTCCCCGGTGCCGCAGGCGTGGGAGAGCAGCAGGTTGCGCTGGAGTTGCCCCAGCTGGTCATCGTCGATGCGCTTGCTGGCCAGGGCGCCGAATCCGGTGTTGACGCCGTAGATGGCCCGGTCGCTTTCGAGCGCCTTCTCGACCACGGCGCGGGATCGGGCGACAACCTCGTCGTTGTCGCGCAGCGCGGCCATCCGGCGCTCGAGGTCCGCGTGGAGGTTCTCGATGGTGACGGGGTGGTTCATGAATTGATTCCGGGTTCGCTCATTGGGTTGGCTCGCTGATCACTGATCGAGCATGGGGATATCGACGCCGCGTTCGCGGGCGGTTTCGATGGCCTCCTCGTAGCCGGCGTCGGCGTGGCGCATCACGCCCAGGCCCGGATCGGCGGTGAGCACGCGCTGCAGGCGCTCGTAGCCCGACTTCGTGCCGTCGGCCAGGGAAACCATGCCGGCGTGCAGGGAGTAGCCGATGCCGACGCCGCCGCCGTGGTGGAAGGACACCCAGCTGGCGCCGCAGGCGGTGTTGGCCAGGGCGTTGAGGATCGGCCAGTCGGCGATGGCGTCGGAGCCGTCCTTCATGGCCTCGGTCTCGCGGTTGGGGGAGGCGACCGAGCCGCAGTCGAGGTGGTCGCGGCCGATGACGATGGGGGCGTCGACCCGGCCTTTCTCGACCAGCCAGTTGAATTTCTCGCCCGCTTCGGCGCGCTCGCCGTACTCCAGCCAGCAGATCCGCGCCGGCAGGCCCTGGAAATGGATCTTGTCCTGGGCCTTGCGGATCCAGCGCGCCAGATGCTCTTTCTCGGGAAACAGTTCGAGGATGGCCCGGTCGGTGGCGGCGATGTCGGCGGGGTTGCCCGACAGGGCCGCCCAGCGGAACGGGCCGGCGCCGCGGCAGAAGAGCGGGCGGATGAAGGCCGGAACGAAGCCGGGAAAATCGAAGGCGTTGGCCATGCCGCGCAGGTCGGCCACCTGGCCGCGGAGGTTGTTGCCGTAGTCGAAGGTGATCGCGCCGCGTTCCTGCATTTTCAGCATGGTCTCGACGTGGACGACCATCGAGTCGAGCACCTTCTCGTCGTAGCCCCGGGGATCCTCAAGGCGCATGGTCTCGGCCTCGTCGAGCGAGAGGCCGGCGGGAATGTAGCCGTGGCGGAGGTCGTGGGCCGAGGTCTGGTCGGTCAGGGCATCGGGCACGATGCCCCGGTCGAGCATCTCGGGCAGCACTTCGGCGATGTTGCCGAGCAGCCCGACCGAAACGGGTTCCCCGGCGCTCTGGATGATGTCCATCGCCTCGTCCAGGCTGCGCGCTTTGCGGTCGCAGTAGCCGGTCTCCACGCGACGGTCGATGCGGGTCTCGTCGACCTCGACGGCGAGGCAGTGTCCCTCGTTCATGGTCACGGCGAGGGGCTGGGCGCCGCCCATGCCGCCGAGGCCGGCGGTGACCGTCAGCCGGCCCTTCAGCGATCCGCCGAAGTGCTGGCGCGCCAGCTCGGCAAAGGTCTCGTAGGTACCCTGGACGATGCCCTGCGAGCCGATGTAGATCCATGAGCCGGCCGTCATCTGGCCGTACATGGTCAGGCCGCGGTCTTCGAGGTCTCGGAAGACGTCCCAGTTGGCCCAGCGGCCCACGAGGTTGGAGTTGGCGATCATGACGCGCGGCGCCTGGTCGTGCGTCCGGATCACGCCGACCGGCTTGCCGGACTGGACCAGCAGGGTTTCTTCATCGCCGAGTCGCTCGAGGGTCTTCACGATCGCCCGATAGCAGTCCCAGTTGCGCGCCGCGCGGCCCGTGCCGCCGTAGACGATGAGCTTCTCGGGATGCTCGGCGACATCCGGGTCGAGGTTGTTCATGAGCATGCGCATGGCCGCTTCCTGGTGCCATCCGCGGCAGCGGAGGCCGGAGCCTCGGGGAGCGCGCACGACCGGCGCCGACGGTTCCTGGTGGGTCATCGTCTTCCTGCGTGTCTGGGGATCGGGCCAGTATATCAATCTGCCGGCCCGCGGCGCCGACTCCCTGTCGGCAGGGTCAGCGGTTGCGTACGTGCCGCCAGACCACGTCGGCCAGCAAGTAGGGGATCAGGCCCAGGACCAGGCCCATCGCGACGGTCAACCAGCCAGTCGCTTCCGGCATCAGCTTTTGGGGCCAGGAAGCGGTGAGGTGGAAGCCGAAGCCCAGGACGGTCCACATGGTCTGCAGGATGCTCGCCGATCCGACGTTGGATTCGAGCGCAGCGAGGGCAATGCCGGCAAGGAAAGCAGCGCAGAGAAAGGGGTTGTCCCGGATCATTTCGGTGAGACTTCGGGAGCTGCTTGCGCGAGATCGCATCATGGCGACATCTCCGGGAGTGAACGGTTTGGTACCCCTTGCACGCCCTGTATACTATTTTTCGGCCCGATGGGACAAGCTCGGTCGGGAATCAGGGTAACGAAGCGATCGGGAGGCGATGGCGTGAAAACGCTCAAGCAGTACGGAGGCAGCGGGCCCAATTGCGGTCGCCTGATGACCGTCGTGGTGCTCGGCGCCTTGCTGCTCGGCGGCTGCATGCTGCGCGACTTGCAGCGACAAGTCGACATGATTGGTCAGGCCTGCGTGGTCGCGGGGTCGGTGGGGCCGCCCGACGAAGAGGGGCAGCTGGTCATGGTGGCCATGCTGCCGGGGTCGGCGGAGGAGGGGCAGGTCCCGCGGCCCATCGATTTCACTCTGGCGGACGGATCGGGCGATTTCAGCTTCGCACTCGCGCCCGGCGATTACCGTTTTCTGGCCTTCGCCGATCGCGATGGTGACCTGGAACTCGACGACGACGAGCCGGCTCGGCACGCCTACGGCGGTCACGCGGTCAATTGCGGCGTCGGGCAGCAGCTGCAGAAGGATCGGATCGCCTTGAAACGCAACGATCGGCTCAAGTCCGGCGGCGGGTTTGCGGTACGAGACAGTCGTAGTCTGGTTTCCGGGGCGATGGAGTCCGCGGTCAGTCTCGGCCAGCTGACTTCCTTTGGCCAGGTTGTGCCCTTGAGCGATCCGCGATTCGACCTTGCGACGGCTCGCAACAGCCTGTGGCGACCGGTGGACTTCCTTCGCGCGGGTCATTCGGGCGTCTATCTGCGCGAAACCCTGGACGCGAATCGCACGCCAGTGCTCTTCATCCACGGCATCAATGGATCGCCGCGTGTGCTCGAGCCGCTGATCGAGCGTCTGGACGGCACGCGTTTTCAGGCGATGTATTTCTACTATGCTTCCGGATTGCGTATCGGGCAGGTTGCCTGGCACCTCGATCGCATCATGCGCGAGATCGAACACCGGCACGGAGTGCAGCGTCTCCACGTTGTGGCGCACAGCATGGGCGGGCTGGTCGCCCGAGCCTGGTTCCTGGATCGGGCAGGCGGCGAGGAGCGCGCCGATGTCGCCTCTTTCATCAGCCTGTCGACGCCCTGGAACGGTTATCCCTCGGCCCGGCAGGGCGTCGACCACTCGCCCGTCGTGGTGCCGGTATGGCGCGACATGGCCAGCGGAAGCGCGTTTCTGGAGACGCTGTCGCGCGCGTCGGGGAAAGATCGGATGCCGCCCCATCATCTACTGTTCAGTTTCGGCGAATCCGGTTGGCTGTCGTCGGAATCGAGTGACGGTGTCGCCGCTCTGGCCAGCATGCTCCCGGCCTCGATCCAGCGGCAGGCTGTATCGGTCTTCGGTGTGGACTCGGGGCACGTCGGCATCGTCTCCGACAAGACGGCGCAGGAGCGCGTCGAGCAGCTACTCTTGCGCGAAGACAGCGCTGCCGGCCGATCGACCGCGTCGCGAACGGCCGGCGCGAGCCACTAGGTGCCGTCCACGATAATTGAATACAATAGCCGAATGATGAACGTGACCCGGGGTCGAACCCCTTTTCTGCTGGTTTTTCTGGCCTGTACAGCGCTTCTGGCCTACGCCTACTACGCGCAGTTTCAGCTCGGCCTCGAGCCCTGTCCGCTGTGCATCCTTCAACGCCTGGGCTTCATGCTGATGGGGCTGTTCGCCCTGCTGGGCGCGATTCACGGGCCCAGAGCCTGGGGTCGCTGGGTCTACGGCGTGCCCATTCTGCTGGGTGCCGGCTGGGGTATCACCACGGGTGCCCGCCATGTCTGGCTCCAGAACCTGCCGGCCGACCAGGTGCCCGACTGCGGGCCGGGGATGTACTTCATGCTCGAGTATGATTTTCCGCTGATGGACATCCTGCGTGAAGCCTTCACGGGCGCCGGCGAGTGCGCCGAGGTCGACTGGTCCTTCCTCGGCCTGTCGATGCCCATGTGGACGCTGATCTGGTATGTTGGAATTGCGGTGTTCACGCTGTGGGCACTGATCGTCAACAGTCGGGGCTCGAGGCCTCTGGAGCAATGAGCGAGAAGTTCAGGACAATCACCCCCGCGAAGGGATGGCGCCCGGATTCCTGGCAGCAGCACGAAGCCGGCCAGCAGGCGACCTATCCTGATGAGATCGCCTTCCGGCATGCCCTCGGGCGCCTTGCTGCCATGCCGCCGCTGGTCACCTCCTGGGAGATCCTCTCGCTGAAGGAGCAGATTGCCGAGGCCCAGGCGGGCAAGCGCTTCGTGCTGCAGGGCGGCGACTGCGCCGAGCTGTTCGACGACTGCGAACCGACCATCATCGCGAATCGGCTGAAAGTCCTCTTGCAGATGTCGCTGGTGTTGCTGCACGGCATGGAAAAGCCCGTCGTGCGCATCGGTCGATTCGCCGGACAGTATGCCAAGCCGCGTTCGGCCGATATGGAGTCGCGCGACGGCGTGACGTTGCCGAGCTATCGCGGCGACCTGGTCAATGCCCCGGAGTTCAACGAGCAGGCGCGCCGGCCGGATCCCGATCGCCTCCTGCGTGGTCACGCCAGTTCTGCGATGACGATGAATTTCGTCCGTGCCCTGGTCGACGGCGGTTTCGCCGACCTGCATCATCCCGAATACTGGAATCTGGGCTGGTTGGAGCACTCGCCGCTGGCTGACGAGTTCGAGCGCATCGCCGACAGCATCGGGCACTCGGTGCGTTTCATGGAAACCATTACGGGCCAGCAACCGGGCAGCCTGCGGCGGGTCGATTTCTTCACCTCCCACGAGGCGCTGCACCTGCATTACGAGCAGGCGCTCACGCGGCGCGTTCCCCGTCAGTGGGGCTGGTTCAACCTTTCCACGCACTTCCCGTGGATCGGCATGCGCACCGCCGAGCTGGAAGGGGCTCACGTGGAGATGTTCCGCGGAGTCCGCAACCCCATGGGCATCAAGGTCGGCCCGGGCATGTCCCCGAGTTGGCTGAAGGGTCTCATCCATACCCTGAATCCCGACAACGAGCCCGGCCGGCTGGTGCTGATTCACCGTATGGGCTCAAGCCAGATTTCGGACAAGCTGCCTCCGTTGATCGAGGCGGTTCGGTCGACGGGTTCGCCGGTGCTTTGGATCTGCGATCCCATGCACGGCAATACGGAGAAGACGGAAAACGGCTACAAGACTCGCCGCTTCGCCAATGTCGTTTCCGAAGTGGAGCAGGCGTTCGACATACATGCGGAAAGCGGCTCGCGCCTGGGTGGGGTTCACCTCGAGTTGACCGGCGAAAACGTCACCGAATGCATCGGAGGCGCCCGCGACCTGGGCGAGCACGATCTCTCCAGGGCCTACAAGACCACCGTCGATCCCCGGCTCAACTACGAACAGGCGCTGGAGCTATCGATGCGAATCGTCGGCAAGCATCGCAGCCTCGCCTGAGTTTGCCTCGGGTCAGTCAAGAAAAAGCCCGGCGTCGCCGGGCTTTTTCTTTCTGCAGTGGAGGTTCCGGTTCACTCGACGACGATCGTGATCTTCTCCGACATCACGGCGGGATCGTGCGGAACGTGGCGATGATCGCCTAGCAGGAGTTGCAGGCTGTGTTGGCCCGGTTCCAGCTCGATACTGACTTCGGTCTGGCCGCCGCCGAAATGGACCACGTGGTCGCTCGTCGGCAGGGGCATGTCCAGTGAGGGCATGTTGGAGTCGTCGACATCGATCAGCAGGTGGTGATGACCGGTCATGTCCTTGTCGATGCCCGCCGGCGCGACGCCCATTCCTTCCAGTCCGAAGCGGACCGTGACCGGGCTGGTCACGGTCTCGCCGTCGTTGGGTGTAATGAAGTACACCCGAGCGTCTTCGGGAGCGTTGCTGCGCTCCATGCCTTGCGCTGCGGCCAGGGTCGGCAGCAGAAGCGTCAGCAGTGTCAGTGCAAGAAGCTTGCCTGCGTTCATTGAGACCTCCTCGAATCGTTTCAGAGCAGCGATTCCACGGCCTGGCGTTCTTCGCGGAGCTCCTTGTCGGTGGCGTCTAGCCGCGCCTGGGAGAACTCGTTGATGTCCAGGCCCTGGACGATCTTCCACTTTCCATCTTCGCACGTGCAGGGAAAAGAAAAGATCACGCCCGGTTCGATGCCGTAGCTGCCGTCGGCGGGTACGGCCATGGAGACCCAGTCGTCGCCGTCGGTCCCCAGCACCCAGTCGCGGATGTGATCGATGGCGCTCGAGGCGGCCGATGCCGCGCTGGAAGCGCCGCGCGCCTTGATGATGGCCGCGCCGCGCTGCTGCACGGTCGGAATGAAGTCGTTCTCGTACCAGTCGCGGTCGACCAGGTCGGTCGCCGTCTTGCCGTCGCAGTTGACGTGGTGCAGGTCCGGGTACTGGGTGGACGAGTGATTGCCCCAGATGGTCATCTGCTTGATGCGCGTGTGGTGCGTGCCGGTCTTGTTCGCCAGCTGCGCCAGGGCCCGGTTGTGGTCCAGGCGGGTCATGGCGGTGAAGTTCTCCGCCGGCAGGTCGGGCGCATTGGCCTGGGCGATCAATGCATTGGTGTTGGCCGGGTTGCCGACAACCAGCACCTTGACGTCGCGGCTGGCAACGGCATTGAGGCTCTTGCCCTGTGGGCCGAAGATCTTGCCGTTCTCGGCCAGCAGGTCGGCGCGTTCCATGCCCGGGCCGCGCGGCTTGGCGCCGACCAGCAGGGCGACGTCGGCATCCTCGAAGCCCTCGTCGAGTTCGGTCGTCGTGACGATACCGTGCAGCAAGGGCAGGGCAGCGTCCTCGAGCTCCATGGCCACGCCTTCGAGGGCGTCCTTGGCGGGCGGGATTTCGATCAGCTGGAGAATGACGGGCTGGTTGGGGCCCAGCATGTCGCCGGCGGCGATGCGGAAACACAGCTGATAGCCGATCTGACCGGCGGCGCCGGTAATGGCCACGCGAACGGGGTTGTTCATGGAGCACTCCTGGGTGGTTGGGTCTAAACCCGCTATTTTAACGCAAGCGGCCGTCGCGCCCCGTCCGCAGCGCCCGATCGCGTAGCCGCCGTGGCGCCCCGCCGCGGAACCGACGGCGTTATAGTGATCGCCCAATCGGAGCAATCGTGGAATCCGCCATGCGAATTCTGGTCTGCGTTTTTTCTATGCTGGTGTTTTCGTCGGCCTCGGCCGAACCGGTCGAGGCGTTCTGGGCCGAGCTTCAGGCCCTCTGCGGGCGTGCTTTCGAAGGGGAGCTGGTGGCCGCGCCGCCCGGGGAAGACGGCTTTTCCGGTCAGCGCCTGATCATGCATGTGCGCGAGTGCTCCGATCAGCGGATACGGATTCCCTTCACTGTCGGTGAGGATCGTTCTCGCACCTGGGTGCTGAGCCGAACGGGCGATCGTATCGAACTCAAACACGATCATCGGCACCGGGACGGTTCGGCCGATGCGGTGACGATGTACGGCGGCACCACGACCAACACCGGAACGTCCCGGGCCCAGTACTTTCCGGCTGATCAGCACACCCGCGAGATGATCGAGCCGGCCTTTTCCAACGTCTGGACGGTTCGAATCGAGCCCGGTGAATCCTTCACCTACGGCCTCTGGCGGCTGGGGACCCCGCGTGTCTTTCGCGTCGACTTCGACCTGGGCGAGCCAGTCGAACCGCCGCCGGCGCCCTGGGGCTGGGAGGAAAACCAATGAACGACGCACTGGCATCGGTCATCGACCTGCTCGACCTCGAGCGCCTCGAGGACAACCTGTTTCGCGGGCAGAGCCACGATATCGGCGCCCCGCAGGTGTTCGGCGGCCAGGTCCTGGGGCAGGCGCTTTCGGCCGCGCATTGCACAGTCGACGAACGCGCGCCGCACTCGCTGCACGCCTACTTCCTGCGGCCGGGCGACTTCAACCAGCCGATCGTCTACCAGGTCGAACGGTCGAGAGACGGCGGCAGTTATTCCAATCGCCGCGTTGTCGCCGTGCAGCACGGCCGGCCGATTCTCAACCTCGCCGCCTCGTTCCATGCCGGGGACAGGGGCTTCGATCATCAGTTCGAAATGCCGCGCGTGCCCGGGCCGGAGGGCCTGTCGAAGAGTATCGACATCCAGGATTCGATCATCGACCGGGTCCCGGAGAAGATGCGACGCTTGCTGGCGCATCGCCCGCCGCTGGAGTTTCGCCCGGTCGAGCCACCCAAGTTCATCGACCCCGAGGCGCGAGTGCCCCGCAAGCACGTGTGGATGCGCGCCTGGGATCGCCTGCCCGACGACCCGGAGCTGCACCGAAACCTGCTGACCTACGTTTCCGACTACGAACTGCTCGGGACGGCGACCCTGCCGCACGAGCTGGATTTCAGTACCCGGCCCGTTCAGATGGCCTCGATCGACCACGCGCTGTGGTTTCATCGGCCGTTTCGGGTGGACGAGTGGCTGCTCTACGCCTGCGACAGCCCGAGCAGCCACGGCGGGCGCGGGTTCACGCGCGGTCAGTTCTTCACGCAGGGCGGGGAGCTTGTGGCCTCGACCACGCAGGAAGGCGTGATTCGTCCCTGGGATCCGCGCAAGGCGGGGTGAACTACGGGGACTCTTCTTCGAAGCGGTCGGAGAAGATGGCGTTGCCGAGCGCTTGCAGAAGGTCTGCCCAGAATCCCCCCGTCAGCCGCCATTGCCCGCCCGAAAGCTCGCGTGGCTCGGTGGCCTCCCACTGGCCGATCGTTCCCGAAAGCTGCCACTGCCCGTCGCCGCTCTGGCTTTCCATGACGCCGCCTGAAGCGATCGTCCAGCGTGTGATCTCGTAGTCCTGGGCCATGGCCGGCGAGGCGAGCAGTGCGATCAGCAAGATCATTGTCGCAGTCTTCATGAAGATACCTTCTACTGTCGGGGTGACTCGATTCTACCTTTCAATACGCAATCTCGTCACCAAGCAGGTCATGCATCGAAACGATCAGGTTTGCTCGTCGTAGGGAAAGTCGTCCGATTCAAGCGATTCGGTGTAGTCCCCGACGCGCTCGTGGGCGAGGTCGGTGCGGTAGAAGCGGGCGACGTGATAGGTTGCGTCGCCTTCGTTGACCAGGGGCAGGTTGAGGCGACCGATGACGATGCCGCTGAACGGCGCGATAATCTCGCGTTCGGCTTCACCGAAGGGGTCTGATACCACGCCGAGCACAGTTTCATCCTTCGTCACTCGGTCCCCGAGTTTGATCCAGGCGCGGAAGAGCCCGCTTTGCGGTGCGCGCACCCAGCTGCTCGAACGGGCAACGATCGGGGTGGGTTTCGCCTTGCTGCGCGTTCGCGGCAACATGGCCAGCTCCCGCATCACGCGCAGGATGCCGTCCACCCCGCCGCGGATGGCGACTTCGTCGAAGCGAAGCGCCTCGCCTGCCTCGTAGAGGAGGATTGGAATGTCGTGATCGCCTGCCGCCATGCGCAGCGAGCCGTCACGGAGTGCGGAGTTGAGGATGACCGGCGTTCCGAAAGCCTTGCCCAGTCTCAGCGTTTCCTCGTCGTCGAGGTTGGCGCGGATCTGTGGCAGGTTGCCGCGGTTGATCGCGCCGGTGTGCAGGTCGATGCCGTGCGTGGCCTGGCTGACGATCTCGGTCATGAACAGGTTGGCCACCCGCGCCGCCAGGGAGCCGCTTTCGGAGCCCGGAAAGCTGCGGTTGAGGTCGCGCCGGTCGGGAAAGTATCTCGACAGGTTGATGAACCCGTGCAGGTTGACGATGGGAACGGCGATCAGCGTGCCTTTCAGTCGCTTGAGTTGCGGCACCTTGAGCAGCCGGCGGATGATTTCCACGCCGTTGAGCTCGTCGCCGTGTATGGCCGCGGAAACGAACAGCACGGGACCGGCCTTGCGCCCGCAAAGCACCTGCACCGGCATGGTCGTTGGCGAGTGGGTATAAAGGCGGCCGACTTCAAGGTCGATACTGCGTCTTTCGCCCGGCTCGACGGTGACGCCGCCGATCGTGAGCGCGGTATTGCGTTGGGTCATCAAGCGGTCCCGGAAAAATAGAGTGTGACGGCTGCAGCCAGGGCCAGGAGGGAGCCGGTGGCCAGCGGCAGCAGCACGCGAAGTCCCAGCGCCCGCCCGCCGATACTCAGGGCCATGCCGCCCTTGACCAGGGAGTTGGCCGCGGCGGCGATCACGATGCCGACGGCGGCGACCTGCAGGGCGAGATCCTGTGAACTCATGCGGGCCAGCGAGAGCGTGATGGCATCGACGTCGGCAAGGCCGGAAGCAGCGGCGAGGGCCCACAGGCCGGCATCGCCGGCCCACTCCGACAGCGCCTTGCCGAGCAGCATGACCGCCGCCAGCAGGCCGCCGAACAGCAGGGCAGACTTCAGTTCCATGGGGTTGCGGAGCAGGGATTCACCCGCGTCGGCCGGCTTTCTCGACAAGCCGCTCATGAGATAGAAACCGACCGGGGCAAGCGTGGCAATCAGCAGCACCAGCGCGGGCAGCCAGAGCAGGCGAAGCAGCGGGGTGTGAATCAGCGTGGCCACGATCATCATTCTCGCGATCATCGCGCCGCAGGCCAGCAGGATCCCGGCGGCGAGAACCGGTGCGAGGACCGGTTCGCGGGCGCTCATACGGGAAAAAGCCAGGGTCGTCGCGGTCGATGAAGCCATGCCGCCGAACAGCCCGCCGAAGATGATGCCGCGGCTGGCGCCGAACAGGCGGATGGCGATATAGCCGAAGAAGGAAATGCCGGCGATCAGTACGACCATCAGCCAGATCACGTAGGGGTTCAGGGCCTCCCAGGGCCCGAAGCCGCGGTCGGGCAGGATGGGGAGCAGCACCACCGAGATCAGCAGGAACTTGAGACCGGCGGTCAGTTCCTGCCTGCGCACCGCGTCGAGCAGGCCGTGAAGACGCTCCTTGTAGCCCAGCAACAGCGCCATGACGATGGCTGCAGCCGAAGCCAGGGCCATCTGGCCGATGCCCGCCAGCGCGGCGAAGAGGTAGGTGGCCATCGCGGCCGTTTCGCTCGTGATCCCGTAGTCGTGTCCGGCGCGGGTGGTAACCACGTAGGCGGTGGCGCTGGCCATGGCCAGGCCGATGAACACCAGGCCGATCAGCCAGTAGCCGCCGTCCTGGCTCATGAAGCCCACGACGCCGCCGACCAGGCCCAGCAGGGCATAGGTGCGCAGGCCGGCCACGCGCTGACCCTCCTCGCTCTCGCGACGCTGCCAGCCGCGTTCGATGCCCACCAGCAGGCCGATGGCCAGGGCGACGGCCAGGCGTGCGAACGGTTCGATTTCGGCGCTCATCTTTTTATCTTAGCCTCGTGTTCCCGCTTGCGCAGATTAACGTGAATCCGGGCCCTCGAGGGTTGCCGGCCGGATCATTCGGGTCCGCGCATCCCGCGACGAAGAGTCTGGAGCGCCGGGATGCTTCGCGTAGCAATACAAGGTTATAATGGCCGGCTGACTTTCTAAAACGAGCGGTCCCCTTTAATGAAGCTGCGCAACATCGCCATCATCGCCCACGTCGACCACGGCAAGACGACTCTCGTCGACCAGCTGCTGCGTCAGTCCGGCTCCTTCGCCGAACACGAGCGCCTGACCGAACGGGTGATGGATTCCGAGGACCAGGAACGCGAGCGCGGCATCACGATCCTGTCGAAGAACACCGCGATCGATTGGCAGGGGTGGCGCATCAATATCGTCGACACGCCGGGACACGCTGATTTCGGCGGCGAGGTGGAGCGTGTGCTGTCGATGGTCGATTCGGTGCTGCTGCTGGTCGACGCGGTCGACGGCCCCATGCCGCAGACGCGCTTCGTGACGCAGAAGGCCTTCGACATGGGCTTCCGTCCGATCGTCGTGATCAACAAGATCGACCGTCCGGGTGCCCGGCCGGACTGGGTGCTCAATCAGACCTTCGACCTGTTCGACAAGCTGGGCGCCACCGATGAGCAGCTCGATTTCCCGGTGGTCTACGCTTCGGCGCTCAACGGCTATGCGTCGCTGGATCCGGGCGTCACCGGCGGTGACCTGACGCCGCTGTATGAAACGCTGGTCGAGCACGTGCCCGAGCCCAACGTGGACCCGGACGGTCCGTTCCAGATGCAGGTTTCGAGCCTGTCTTATTCGTCCTATGTCGGCCTGATCGGCGTGGGCCGAATCAAGCGCGGTCGCGTTCGGCCCAACCAGGCGGTCACGGTTGTCGACCGCGAGGGCAAGACCCGCTCCGGAAAGGTGCTTCAGGTTCTGGGTTTCAAGGGCCTCAAGAAGGAAGAGGTCGAAGAGGCCTCCGCCGGCGACATCATCGCGATATCCGGAATCGACGAGATCGGGATCTCCGACACGCTCTGCGATCCGTCCAAGGTCGAAGCCCTGCCGGCGCTGACCGTCGACGAGCCGACCATTCACATGACCTTCCAGGTCAACAACTCGCCGTTCGCCGGGCGCGAGGGCAAGTACCTGACCAGCCGGCAGCTTCGTTCGCGTCTCTACCAGGAGGCGACCCACAACGTCGCGCTGCAGGTTCATGACACCGCCGACCCCGAGCAGTTCGACGTGGCCGGCCGCGGCGAGCTGCACCTGGCCGTGCTGATCGAGACCATGCGGCGCGAGGGATACGAACTGGCCGTTTCGCGCCCGCGGGTGCGTAAGCGCGAGGGCGAAGACGGCGAGATCCAGGAACCCTGGGAACAGGTCGTCCTGGACATGGACGAGCAATACCAGGGCGCGGTCATGCAGGCCATGGGCGAGCGCAAGGGCCAGCTCGAGAACATGCAGCCCGACGGCAAGGGCCGGGTGCGGCTCGACTATATCGCACCGGCCCGCGGCCTGATCGGCTTCCAGAACGCCTACCGCACGATGACCTCGGGCACCGGCCTGTTCTTCCGCGTATTCGACCACTGGGGTCCGGCGACCGAGCGCGTGGCCGAGCGCCAGAACGGCACCATGATCAGCATGGAAAACGGCACGACGGTCGCTTTCGCCCTGTTCAACCTGCAGGATCGCGGCAAACTGTTCGTCGGCCCCGGCGAAGACGTCTACGAAGGCCAGATCATCGGCCTGCACGCGCGCGAGAACGACCTCGTCGTCAATCCGATGAAAGGCAAGAAGCTCACCAACATCCGCGCCGCCGGCAAGGACGACGCCGTCCAGCTCACGCCGCCGACGCGCATGACGCTCGAGCAGGCCATGGAGTTCATCAACGACGACGAACTCGTCGAGGTCACGCCCGAGCACATCCGCCTGCGCAAGCGCCACCTCAAGGAGCACGAGCGCAAACGGGCAGGGCGTTCCTCGGGCTGAAGACTGCGACTCAGTCGAGGAATCGGTCGGCGAAGATCCGGTCGAGGGCTTCGTCGGCGCCCGCATCGAACGGCGTGCCGGGATTGGTCGTCGCCGTGCCACGGGTCTGGCCGTCCATGTCGGGATACGCCGGCGGCCAGCTGCCCTCGGCGCAGAAGTCCACCGCCGGGGATTCGGGGGAAACGTGATAGTTGTTCGCGGCGGCATCGAGAAACTCGGGGTCGGCTGCAATGCTCTGGCTGATCTGGCCCGGGAAGCCCAGGTCTTGGGCGATGCTGCAGAAGAAGAAGGAGTTCTGTGAATCCGTGGAATCGGCAACCGGCAAACCGGGTTGGTGGATGATCGATCCGTAGAAGATCCGCTGCTCCGGCGCAGCACCGTTCTGAACCCAGGTCTGGAACAGGGCTGGCGACATGCCACCGAGCACGTTGTCGGCCACGGTCGACCACAACACCTCCAGGAATGAATCGTTCCAGGTTTCAACCAGCACGAGGTTGACGTTGTTATCGTGGATCACCACGCCTTCGAGCTCCAGCCGGCTCGACTCGCCGCCCACATCGCTATAGATGCGAATCAGCGGGCTATTGATGCTCGAGCCGGTCTGATTGTCATGAATGAACGTCTGCGAAATCCTTCCTTCTGCGCCGTCTCCGGCCACGAGAATGGTGTAGAACTGATCTGACACGTTGCCGCGAATGCGAGAGCAGGGCGGGGGGCTGCCGGGCGAGTCGAACCGGCGACAGTCGGTTTCGGGGCCGCGCTCGACGGTAACCCCTGCGCCTTCGATTGAATATATGGCCGCACCGTCTTGCGCTTCATTGGCCGCGATATCCGCGTCCACCGCGCGGAACGTCGTCGTTGCCCCGGTCAGGTAGACGCCCCCACCGTCCGAAAACGCCCGGTTTCCCGCCAGCAGGGCGGAGTCTTCCGGATTGCCCGGTGTTAGAAACCCCGGCGCGGTGCCGTCGAGTGCAACCTGGCTGCCACCAGTGGCGTAGATTCCGCCGCCGTTTTGCGCGAGATTGTCAGTGATGCCCTGATTCTCTCCCCCGGCCAGGCTCACGAACGTGCAGTTCCGGGCGTAGACGCCTCCGCCACTGCCGGCGTTGTTGCTGATGATTCGCCCATTGTCGAGGATCACGACGTGCTGGTTTCCGCCGTTGCCAAGGCAGGCCAATCCGCCGCCTTTGGAAGAAGCGACGTTGTCGATCAGCTCGGTCTGATTCAGCAGGACAACCAGTGCGCCATCGGTGTTGTTCGAGTGGGCAACGCGTATTCCGCCCCCGTCGGAAGCCGAATTGCTCAGACGGATGAGCACGTTGCGCAGCACCACGTTGATGCCACCGCGAATATCCAGACCGCCCGCCAGGCTCGCGCCGCGGCCGTCTTCGATGAGTAGGTTGCGCAGTTCGAACGAGGCCGAGCCGTCGGCGGACAAGAGACTGAGCACGGTGGAGGCGTCGTTTCCGACCAGGTTCGTCCGGCCCACGGGGGTAGGCTCGCCACAGGCGCTGAAGCCTCCGACGACGGTCAGGGATTTTTCGCCGGTAACGAAGGGCCCCGAGAACGGCCCGAAGGTCAGGCGGATTTCCGCGCCGGGTGCAGCGGCCGCGAGCGCGTCGTCGAAATCCGGATGGTCGCAGGGCGCGCCGCCGGGACCGACGTAGAGGATTTCACTCGGGCCGCCGCGGTCGTTCGACAACAGGCGTTCGGCGCGCTCCTGGACGCGGTCCAGGGCGGAGCCGGCGTGCGCCAGGCCGCCGCACAGGCCCAGGGTGATGAGTGCCCACGGGCGAATGATTCGATGCATGCTTCGGTTCCGATGAGTGACCTCCCTGTCTATTCGGAATGCGCATCGAAACGTGGCCAGGGAATTTTTCGGTTGCCCCGGCGGGTGTGATTCAGTCTAGTGGTGGGCTGGCTGGGGCAACTCGAGCATTCAGGCTCTCGAGTCGTTCTCTGGCTTCCGGCAGGGCAGGGTGCTCGTCGCCGTGGTGTCGGCGATAGGCGTCGATGGCCGCCTGCTGTTGTCGCGCGGCCGCATCCAGACTGCCGGCGGCTTCAAGTGTCTTCGAGAGGTTGATGCGGGTCACGGCCTCGTTGGGGGAATCGTGGGCCAGGCACAGGCGCAGTGCTTCGCGCAGCCAGCGTTCCGATTCGGAATGGTCGCCAAGTTCCCGATAGGTGTTGCCGAGCCCGTGGGCCGTGTAGGCAAGAAGCAAATGGTCGTCGGGCAGCACCCGTTCGCGCAGCTCGTGGAGGCGTTCGTAGATCGAGACCGATTCCGCCAGCCGGCCGCTCTCGCGCAGGCTTCCTGCCAGGTTCGACAGTATCGTCAGGCTTTCGGGGTGGGTCGGGCCGCGTAACCCGACATGCAATTCGTAGGCACGACGACCGACGCGGACGGCATCGTCGTGTTTCCCCAGCCGGTCGTGAAGCAGGGCCAGCTCGGCCAGGCGCGTAGCGATCATCGCGCGGTCGTCGCCGTGAATCGATTCGGCCATCTCGATGCCGCCTTCCATCAAGCTAACCGCCGTCTCCGGGTCGGGATGCTTCATGCCGAGCGTGTGCATGGTTAGGGCAATGTCGGCGTTCGGCGATTCGCTGTCCGCACGGTAGAGCGCCAGCGCGCGTTCGAGGTCTTCGATGCCGGAGGAAAAGCCGATGCTGCCCGGCGGCAGGTGATAGGTCTTTAGGTAGCCGCGTTGATAGAGGATGTCGGCTTCGGTACGCGCCGGGAACTCGCTGGCGTTTCGGGCAAGCATTCCGTCGAGCAGTTTCCAGGCGCCATCGAGATCGCCGGCGAAAGCCCTCGACTCGGCCAGTGAAAGATTCAGATCGACTTCAACGGCCTGGTTGTCGCCCAGACCATTCCGAAGCTCGAGCGCGCGCTCGAAGGCGCTGCGGGCCTGGTCCCAGTAGCGCAGGTTCTGGAACGCCTGGCCCAGAACGGCGAGCAGACGGGACTGGAGCAGCGGATCGTCGGACAGCTCGGTTGCCACGTAATCGCGGTATTGCGCCAGACGCTCGCCCACGGTGAAGAGCTGGTCGATCGGACCGGAGGCGTCGGAGAGTCGGACCATCCCCGCCAGCGCGCCGGCCAGCTGCTCGTTGCGCTCGGCGGTAGCCAGAGCGCGGTCGCGCTGGCGCTCCAGCTCGTTCGACTGCAGTGACAGCGTTACCAGGCCAGCGGACAGCACGAAGAGTGCGGTGGCGCCGAGGCCGACGCCGAGCATGTGACGACGAACGAAGCGGCCCAGGCGATAGCGTCGTGTTGCGGCGCGTGCGGCCACCGGCTGGTGAGCGAGATGGTCTTTCAGGTCCTCGCCCAGCTCGCGTGCGCCGGCGTAGCGATCAGCGGGTCGGCGCTGAAGGGCGGTTAGAACGATGTTGTCGATATCGCCGCGCAGGGCGCGTCTAAGGCTGCGCGCCGACTGACCGAACAGTTCGCGTGCAATGGTCTCGGCATCGCGGCCCAGCCAACGTTCGCTGGGCCTGTGAATGGTTGCCCCGGAAATCACCTCGGCGAGGGCGTAGGCGCCCAGACCGGTGGTTTCGTAGGGCATGTCGCCACAGAGCAGGCGATAGAGCACGAGCCCCAGCTGGTAGACATCGGATGCCACGCTGATCGCTTCACCGCGCGCCTGCTCCGGGCTGGCGTACTGCGGGGTCAGCCGCCCGGCCGCGATCGTGGTGCCCGGATCACCCTCGACCGCTTCTTCGGCCAGCCGGCGTCCCAGTCCGAAGTCGACCACGTGGATTCTGCCGGATTCGTCGACGAGCAGATTGCCGGGTTTGATGTCCCTGTGAATCACCAGTCGGCGGTGGGCATGATCGATTGCCTCGCAGACCTGGATCACCAGTTCGATGCGCTGCGCCACCGATAGTCGCCTCGAGTCGGCGAATTCGTGGAGCGGCAGGCCCTCGATGTATTCCATGGCGAACCAGGGCTGCCAGTCCTCGGTCAGGCCGCCGTCGATCAGTCGCGCGATGCCGGGGTGGTCGAGCTGAGCCAGCAGCTGTCGCTCGCGCTGGAAGAGTTGAAACAGTACGGGGTCGGGTTCGGAGGCCGAAAGCAGCTTGAGCGCGACGTACTGCTCGAAACCGCCATCGACCCGGTGAGCCCGGAAGACCGTTCCCATGCCGCCGCTGGCGACGGTCGAGTCAATCTCGAAGGGGCCGATCCGTGTGCCTGCGCCCACGCCGCCGTGGTGCAGTCGCGCGTTGAGGCCGCGCGAGAGGGATTCGTGTCCAAGGGGGGATTCATCCAGCCCGGGAATCTCCCCGAGCGCGGCGGCGTGCAGTCGCCGAAGCAGTCGGGCGTCGACGGGGTCGGAGGGCAGGGCGGCCTCGAGGCCCTCGTCGAGTGCGCGGTTGAGCAAGCGGTCGAGGCGAGCCATCCGTTCAGCGTCCATGACCTGCTCCCCTCGGCTGCGTAGGTTTCTGCGGCATCGTTGGCGGGGACATTCCCCTCGTTGCTTACGGGTACGATAGCCATAAACGCGGGTCAAGCCAATTCGAGGTCACTCGATGTCCGGGGAGGTCACAGACACGAAGACGATCACGCAGCTGCTGCGCAAGTGCCGCGCCGGCGACGAGACCTCGTTCGACGCCCTGATTCCGCTGGTCTACGAGGATCTCAAGCGCCTTGCTCGCATCCAGCTGGCGAAATGGCGCCCGGGGCAGACGCTCGATACCACCGCGCTCGTTCACGAGAGCTACTCCCGGCTGGCGCGGGCGGAAGGGCTGGACTGGGCCGACCGCGGTCATTTCTATGCCGTCGCCGCGAAGGCCATGCGCCAGATCGTCGTGGACTACGCGCGCTCGTTGTTCGCACGCAAGCGCTCCGGCGTTCGCGTCAATATCGACCTCGGGCGGCTGCCCGACGACGGGCCGGCCCGGGCCGAGCAGGTCGCGGCGGTGGATCAGCTGCTCGACAAGCTCGCCGCGCTGGATGAAAGCCTGGTCGAAGTCGTCGAGTGCCGATTCTTCGCCGCCTACACGCTCGACGAAACCGCCGAAGTGCTCGGCATGTCGCGCCGGACGGTCCAGCGGAAGTGGCAACGGGCCCGCGCCTGGCTGGTCCAGCTCAGCGAACCGCCGGAGGTCTGAACCGCAGCAGGCCGCCACCCGCAGGCCCTGAATTGACGCGCTTTGCGAATAGATCCTCCGGGGAAGGCGCCCGACGCTTTCGTGTACTGCAATTCGGTTTTTCCGCGAGGATTCTTCATGAACAAAGGCAATCAGTTTGAATCCATGCGCTATGGAGACCGCTATGTGGCTACGGTCGAGGTCGAGTTCGGCGAGTGCTTGAGCGGCCCGTGTCCGCCGTTGGACTACCGGCCTCCCGCCGGGGAGACGACGGCCGTGTTCCGGCTCGCCAACGGTTCGCCCTGACCGCGCGAAGCCTTCGTTGGTCGGCTCCCGATCAGGCGCTATGATGGCGGCATGACGACACGCTTGGAAATTGTGCTTGATTCGCCGTGTTTGCCGTCTCGGGTCGGGAGCCGCTCGTGATCAAGCTGCCGCTGGTCGATCGGCTGAAGTTCATCGTCGAGCGCCAATTCGTCAAGGGCGCCGGCTTCCAGCTGTTGATCGTCGCGGCGGTCATCGGCTTGATGGCCTTGCTCGGCGGCGTGGCCCTTCGTCTGGGCGGTGCCGGGGAGGGCTTCCTCGACGCGGTTTGGTGGGCCTTCCTGCGCATGACCGATCCGGGCTACCTCGGCGACGACGTGGGTGCCTGGCGGCGCATCGTCTCGACGGTGCTGACCGTCAGCGGCTACGTTGTGTTCCTTGGCGCCCTGGTGGCGATCATGACGCAGTGGCTGATCGCCCGCATGCGGGAATTCGAGCGCGGGCTCACGCCGGTGGCGATGCGCCAGCACGTCGTCATTTTTGGCTGGACCAACCGCACCCTGCCGTTGTTGCGCGAGCTGGTCGGCTCCGAACGCGCCCGCGAGCAGTTCCAGAGCGGTTTCGGTATCCGCAAGCTCAGGGCGGTCGTGCTTTCCGAGGACGTCTCCGCCGCCCAGGCCCAGGCCTTGCGGGACACGGCCGGGATCGGGCGGCTTGCGCGGCGCGTGGTCCTGCGCTACGGCTCCCCGCTCGAAGAGGAAGCCATCCAGCGCGCCGGCTGCCTCAACGCCGCGGTGGTAATCATGCCGACCGATTTTTCGCGGGCCGACAGCCTGGTTTCCGCGGATGTCTCGACCATCCGTTCCCTGTTGTCGATCGATTCGCGGGCGGCACGTCACGATCACCCGCCGCCGCTGGTCGTGGCCGAACTCCAGGATATTCGTCGCATCGACATGGCGCGCAGCGCCTATCGCGGTCCGCTGGAAATCGTGCCGTCCGACGACGCGGTCAGCCGCCTGTTGACCCAGAACATCCTTCACCCGGGGCTGTCGTCGTTTTTCCGCGAAGTGCTGACGGCGCGCCAAGGCAACGAGATCCTCCTCCGGCGGGCGGAGGGCCTGGCCGGGGCCACGCTCAAGGAGGCCACGGGTCGTTTTCCGCGCGCGATCGTCATGGGGCTGGTCCGCAGCGCCGAGGATTCACCGCGGGTGCTGCTCAATCCGGCAACGAGCACCCGCATCGAAGCCGGCGACAAGTTCGTCATGCTGGCGCGCAGCCTGGCCGATGCGCAGCCGGTGCAGGCTGCGGGCGGGCGTTTGCCGCCGATCGAGCGGGGGGCGCCCGGTCGCGCCCGGGCGCCGGCTTCCTCTCGACACCGTCTTCTCATCCTGGGCTGGAACCAGCGCCTGCCCAACCTGCTCGATGAGCTGGCCAGTTACGGCGACCGGCACTTCGAGGTGCGCCTGGTTTCCTCGTCCGAGACGGCCATGCGCCGCGAGGAAATCGCACGGTATTCCGAGCGCGCCGCCCGCGTTCCCGTCGAGCACGTCCAGGAAGACTTCCTGCTGGCGGGCGGCCTGCGCGCTGCCGACCTCGAGGGATTCACCAGCATCCTGCTGCTGGCCAGCGATCGCGTGGCCAGCGAGGAAGCCGCCGATGCGCGAACCATCGTCGGGCAAAGGCTGGTCGAGAGCCTGCTGGCCGGGCGCGAGAAAGGACCCCAGGTGCTGCTGGAGCTGGCCGATGCCGCCAACGAGGGCCTGGCGCGAACGGCGGGCGTGGAGGCTGTCGTCAGCCCGCTGATCGTCAGTCACCTGTTGGCGCGCATCGCGCTGCAGCCGGCCATCCGCATGATATTCGACGAGTTGTTCACGGTCGGCGGCCCGGAGATCGAATTCCGCTCACCCGTTTCGTTCGGGCTCCGCGGCGACGAACGATTCAGCGATATGGAAGCGGCCGTGGCGGCTCGCGGCGAGACGCTGCTGGGCGTCCTGCCGCTCGCTGACGTCGAGCTGGCGCTCAACCCACCGCGCGAAACGCAGTTTGCAGACGGGGTTCGGAGACTGTGCGTACTGACGACCGTCGAGGCGCCGGGGCACTGAAGGTTTGTCCTGAACCCCGCTCTCATCGGGTAGCATTGAAATATTCAAGCGAACCTGGGAACCCCTATGGATTTTTCGCCTTCGGACAAATCCGTCGACATCGCCCGCCGACTGGATCGTTTCATGCGCGAGGAGGTCGAGCCGGTCGAGCAGGACTACCATCAACAACTCGCCGCGCTCGACGATCCGTGGCAGGTACTGCCGATTATCGGTCAGTTGAAGGCGACGGCGCGTGAGGAGGGGCTCTGGAACCTTTTCCTGCCCGATGAAGAACTGGGTCGCGGCCTTTCCAACCTCGACTACGCGCCGATGGCCGAGCGCATGGGACGATCGCTGATCGCCCCGGAGATCTTCAACTGCAACGCCCCGGACACCGGCAACATGGAGGTGCTCTACCACTACGGCTCCGACGAGCAGAAGGCGCGCTGGCTCACCCCCTTGCTGGCCGGCGAGATTCGCTCGGCCTTCTGCATGACCGAGCCGGAGGTGGCCTCGGCCGACGCCACCAACATGCAGGCCACGGCCATCGTCGAGGGAGACGAGGTCGTGCTCAACGGACGCAAGTGGTGGTCGACCGGCATCGGGCACCCGGACTGCCGGGTCGTGATCTTCATGGGCCTGACCGACCCGCAGGCGGATCGGCATTACCGTCATTCCATGGTGCTGGTGCCCATGGATACGCCCGGAGTGAAGGTCGAGCGCATGCTCAATGCAATGGGATTTCACGACGCTCCCTACGGCCACGGCGAGGTCAGTTTCAGCGACGTGCGGCTGCCGAAATCGGCCATCATTGCCGGCCCCGGAAAGGGCTTCGAGATCGCCCAGGGTCGCCTGGGCCCGGGCCGTATCCATCACTGCATGCGACTCATCGGCCTGGCCGAGCATGCCCTCGAACTGGCCTGCCGGCGTTCGCTCGAACGCGAGGCCTTCGGCCGGCCGCTGGCTAAGCTGGGCGGCAATTCAGAGAAGATCGGCCAGGCCCGTATCGCCATCGAGCAGGCGAGACTCCTGGTGCTCAAGGCCGCCTGGAGCCTGGACCATCGCGGCATCGCCCGGTCGATGAGCGAGGTCAGCCAGATCAAGGTGGCCGTGCCGAAAATGGCACAGGAAGTGATCGACATGGCCATGCAGCTGCACGGCGGGGCGGGGATGAGCGACGATTTCCCCCTGGCCGCCGCCTGGACGGGCGCGCGAGCGCTGCGTATCGCAGATGGCCCCGACGAGGTTCACAAGGCGCTCGTTGCCCGTTTCGAACTGGCTCGATACAGATCGTAGCCCCCGCATCGGGATGCATCTTCCGCCGCCCGTTCGCAGGACCAGGCAGCTGCAGTGCCCTGCCTGCGATTGCCTGACCCCCGCCGCGGAATCCGCCTGCGTTCATTGTGGCCACGCCATTCCCGAGGATTGGCGCCAGGAGCAGCTGCGTCGCCTGGACGAGCGTAGAAGGCGAGTTCGAACTGCGTCGTTCATCGGGTTTCCGCTACTTCTCGTGCTCCTCACGCTGGTTTTCAGGAGCTGTGGCGCTACCTGACCGCTCGCCACGCTGATGGGCTTGGAGTGGTATGTGCCCGGCGCACCTTCCGGGACATGCTAGGCTTCGATTGCTGAGGGAAAAACCGAGAGGGCGTGCAACGGGTGCCTTCGATCATTCGAGGGTCCAATGCATGCCGAACCATTCCAGATTGCCGAGAATGACCCCGCGACGCCGTCGGCTGCTGGATCGCCTGCTCGATGGCTTGCTCGACCTCGACGAGAACGTTCGCGAACGCGAATTGGCTGCCATCGCGGGGCGGACCGCCCGCATTCATAGCTGGCTGGTCGCGTTGCTGGCCGCGAGCGCGGAACAACCCGGGGAAGATCTCTCCACTCTCTTCGAGCGGGTGGGGCAGGCGGCCCGAAAGGAAGCCGAATCCCGCTACAAGGTGACGCTGGCACCGGACACTCGGGTCGGCGCATGGCGGATCGAGCGTGCCGTGGGCCATGGCGGGATGGGGACCGTCTACAAGGCCCGGCGCGCCGACGGTGCATTCGAGATGGAAGCCGCGGTCAAGGTCATCCGCGTTCGCCGGGCTGCTCTGGAAGAACGCCTTACCATGGAGCGCCAATTGCTGGCCCGGCTCAGCCACCGTGGCATCGCCCGCCTGATCGACGGCGGGTCGACCGGGGACGGCCATGCCTTCCTCGTCATGGAGTGGGTGCCCGGGCGCGATCTCGATGCATACGTACGCGACCAGGCGCCGGCTCTGGGGAGGCGGCTGGATCTGTTCGAGCAGATGGCGGCGGCGGCTTCCCACGCGCACCAGCGCCGTGTGGTTCACGGAGACCTCAAGCCCAGCAATGTACGCGTCAACGACGAAGGGGCGGTGCGCCTGGTCGATTTCGGCATCGCCAGGCTCCTGGAGGAAGATGAGAGCAGCGGGGAGTCGCCGCTGCGGGCCTTGACGCCGGAATTCGCCGCGCCCGAACTGCGGGCCGGCGAGCCCCCGTCGACCCAGTCGGATGTCTGGTCGTTGGGGGCCATGCTCTATTGGCTATTGACCGATTCGCTGCTGCAGTCGTGCGCGGGCCCGGTCCAAGAAGAAAGCCTGCAGCGGAGCATCCCGCGGCGAGACGACCTGGCGGCGATCGTCGCTCGCGCCACGGCCGAGGATCCCCGGGATCGCTACCCGACGGTCTTCGGCCTGATCGAGGACATCCGTCGCTACCGGACGCGAATGCCCGTCGAGGCGCGTGCGCCGACGCGTCTGTATCTGGTCAAGCGGTTCGTGGATCGGCACCGATTCGCTGTGGGCATGGCCGGTGCCGTATCGGCCGCGCTCTGCCTGGCGCTGGCCGGCGCACTCTGGCAGGCCCATCGGGCCACGGTCGAGCGCGATCGCGCTGCGGCCCAGACCGAGCGCGCCCTGATGGCCGAAGCCGAGAGTACGCAGCTCGCCGGGGAGCTCGAGCAGGTTGTCGCCTTCCAGGCCGCGCAGCTTTCGGCGATCGACGTCCGGCGGATGGGCGTTGGGTTGAGGACGGGAATAGCCGCCCGTCATCGTGAATCCATGGCGCGTAACGGAGTCACCGGTCCGGCGTTGCAGGAAAGTCATCGTGAGGCTCAGCGCATGCTTGCCCGGGTCAACTTCTCCGACCTGGCCCGCGATGCCCTGCAGGACAACATCTTCGACAATGCGCTCGAGTCCATCGACGATCAGTTCGCGAACCAGCCCCTGGTGCGTGCGCGCTTGCTGCAGACCGTCGCGACGACCCAGCGCGCCGTGGGCCTGGAGCGGCAGGCCGGTGCGCCCCAGCGCGAAGCGCTTGCCGTTCGGCGCGAGATGCTTGGCGACCAGCATCCCGATACGCTGGAATCGGTCAATCGAATGGGCCAGCAGCTTATGGCGGAAGGCCGCCACGATGAGGCGCTTACCCAATATCGCAAAGCGCTGGCGGGCCTGGAGGCGTTGCACGGGCCCAAGCATCCGACGACCTTGACCGCGCTGAGCAACGCCGGCATCGCGCTGGAAGCGATGGGACGCTATGTCGATGCCGAACCGAATTTCCGCGAGGCGCTGCAGGGTCGGCGGGAGGTGCTCGGCCCCGAACATCCCGACACGCTGGTGTCGATGTCCAACATGGCGGCCTTGTTCGATGGCCTCGAACGCCCCGCGGAAGCCCTGCCGCTCTATCGCGAGGCGCTCGGCACGCGGCGCGCCGTGCTGGGCGACGATCATCCGGATACGCTGCGTTCGATCAGCAACCTGGGTGTCTTTCTGGCCGGCGAGGATCGCTTCGACGAGGCCGAGCCCTATTACCGCGAAGCACTGGCGGGCCGCACCGAGGTGCTCGGCCGCGAGCATCCGGAAACGCTGGTCTCGACCAACAACATGGGCTACTTGCTGGTCAATACCGATCGGCTCGTCGAGGCCGAGCACCACTTCCAGCAGGCACTTTCGATGTCTCGCCGCGTCCGGGGCGATCGGCATCCGTTGACGCTCGTGTCCATGAACAACCTGGCCGATCTGCTGCACAAGCTGGGCCGGTACGAAGACGCCGAAGCGCTGGCCGCCGAAGCCGTCGCGGGCGGACGACGATCGCTCGAAGACGGTCACTGGTACCTGGGCGTATTCCTCAATCGGCAGGGGCGCGAACTTGCCGCACTCGGTCGATACGACGAAGCCGAGTCGGCCATGCTCGAGTCGCACGACATATTCGTCGAGGCTTTCGGGCCCGAGCACGCGCATACACAGGTGGTGGTCGAGTCGCTGGCCGAGGTTTACGCGAGCTGGCACGAGGAGGCGCCCGGAGCGGGTCACGAGCAGAGCGCGGCTGACTGGCGGGCGCGATTGACGAACGATGAGGCGGATTGATGAGGAAACCTTGCGTCAATCGGGTAGCGGCCGAGAGCGGTCGTCCATGAGTCGAGATTCGTTTGGCCCCGTGCCCGAACACGAAGTGACCCGACTGCTCGAGGAGATACGTGAGGCGCCGGATCTGTTCGAACGGCTCATGCCACTGGTCTATGACGACATGAAGCGCATCGGTCGAGCACAGCGTCGGCGCCTGGGCGGCAACGCAACGCTGCAAACCACCGCCCTGGTCCACGAGGCATTCCTCAAGATGCGCAGAAGTGCCGGCGGAGACATTGAGAACAGGCTCCACTTTCAGCGTCTCGCCGCCTGCGTCATGCGTCAGTTGATTCTCGACTACGCGCGCAAGCGGCTTGCCTCCAAGCGTGGAGGCGACCAGGTTCGCGAAACCTTCGAAGAGGCGGATTGCCGGATGGAGGACGAGGACCTGATACGCGTCATTGCCGTGGACCGGGCGCTCGAGCGCATGGCCGACAGCGATCAACGCATGACCGAAGCCCTGGCCGCCCAGCTCTACGCCGGCGCCACGGTCGAAGAGATCGGAGAGATGTTTGGCATCTCGAGCCGCACGGTGATCCGGGACCTGCGCAGGGCGAGAGCCTGGCTCAAGATCGAGCTGGCCGATTTCGAAGCTGATTTCGACCCTGAATAAACACCCGAGGAATCACTGGCCGGGACGCCGCTCCATCATGTTGAGCGTCAGCATGACCGGCAGATGCGTCGAGTCGATCGAACCGCGATCGAGGTAGCCCTGATTGTCGTTGAGATACAGGACGGCGTACTCGAATCCGTGACCGTGAAAGCGCCATTGAAGACTGTTGTGAGTTTCCCGAAATTTGACACCCTGGAACTCCCTTTCAAGGGCGTCCTGAAAAGGTGGCACCCATTCCTCTACACGGCCCGGCAGCGCAATGTTGATGGCGATCTCCTGGCCGGCTACTTCGGTCATTCGTGAACTGTCGCGCACGATGATGTGATCGTCGGGTAAGGGGATCTGCTCGGGAAAGCCGACGGGCAGGGCGATTTTCGGTGCAGCCCTCGTCGATGCCTGAGCCTCCGAAGAGGCCGATGAAGAGTCCCTGTCGGGTGCGTCCGTCGAGCAGGCCATAATCGTCAGCAACGCGATGAGCGCGACGAGTCGATATCCGGTTTGCATGGGAACGATGGCGCTTCTGGGGTGCGGCATGCTCACGGCGCTACTTCGCCCCGATCGTTGTCGCTCATGCGGGTCTTGCCGGCAAGAAGTGACTCCAATGCCTGTACACGCTGTTCCAGGCGTTCATTGCGCTCGGCGATGGACCGGACTTCGGCTTCGCGCAGCGAGAGCTCTGCAAGTTGCGTGCGCAGGGCCTTGTTCTCGTCCCGAAGCTGTGAGATTTGATTCCGGTCGGCCTGCGCTGCTGCGTGCAATTCGATGATCGAAGCCGTGTTCAGGGCCGTAATCTGGTTGTAGCGAATGCCCAGCGTCTCCTCGGATTCGGACACGGCGGTCGGGATGACATCGCGTACCTGCTGGGCGATCAGGCCGAGGGAGGGTTGGCTGTCCGCCATGCCGGTTCTCATCCGATACTGGGCCGGCTCCAGCGCCAGCAGTCGTGTCAGCGGATTCTCGATTGGGCCGATATCCGTCTTGTGGCGGGCGTCGGATAGCGTGGCGAACTGGCCGCTGGTGTCGATGCGCGCGACCAGGTTGTCGTTGTAGCGAAAGCCCAGGTTGTCGGAGGTGGCGATGTAGAATCCCCAGTTGTTGGTACTGGTACCACTGCGTTCAATCTGCAGTCCGATGCTCCCGTTATCGGTGCTGGCTTGTTTGATATGCAGATCTCGCGTGGGGCTGTCGGTGCCGATGCCGACACCGCCTCCGGCGCGAATCAGGAACTGGTCTTCGCCAGTCGATTCAAAAGAAGGGCCATCATCGGCCCAGACGAAAGTGCCATCGTGCATAGCGTTGGCCCGGAAGCCTGCCGCGAAACTCGCGCTACCGCTGGCGGTGTTGAGGAAGCCGCCGCCAATAAAGCTGTAAGCGCCACTGGCGGTGTTGTCCGAACCACCACCGATAGAAGCAAGGGGCCCGCTGGCGACGTTGGACTGACCGCCGCCGATGAAACTGTATGCGCCCGATGCCTGATGGGCCACGCCGAACTGGGCCGAGCCAATCACGTCCAGCGCCACGTTGGGTGAGATGGTGCCGATGCCGACTCTTCCGGCCGTGTAGTGAATATCATCGCCGCTGACCTCCCAGTTGGACCCGCTGCCCGGGGCAGCGTCGATGGCGAACGGAGCGCCGGTAATAAGCTGACGTGGTGCCAGGAGGTCTCCTTCAACCTCAACGGCCAGCCACAAACCGTTGAAATAAGGCTGCTCGCCGAAATCCAGCTCGACCTGGAACAGGCCGTTGGTGACCGTCACCCCGTTTTCAGTCAGCGGGCCGCCGACGGAGGCTCCGCCCGATGCGGCATCGAACAGCTCGAAGGTCATGTCGACACTTGCGTCGACCGGACTGCCACCATCCTGCAAATCGCCCTGATAGCTGATGGTGGTTTCGGCGTTGGCCGGTGTGGCGGCCAGCGTCAGGAGCGAGGCGAGCGCGATGGGTGTGATTATTTGGCGCATGAGCGGTTCCCGTATCTGGATTGAAGGTCTCGAAAGTGGCTACGCGATCGGGCCGCATTTGAGGACACGGTTGCCGAATGTCGCGACCCGATCGGCTGTTGCGATCGGGAGTCGGCCCGGCCTGTGGTCTTTGAGCTCACGGTCTCTCGAAACGGTCCGAGAAGAGCGCATCGGAGACGATCAGCGGGAAGGGCTGGTGCGTGAACTGGCTGGTGTTGCCCGAGGCGTCCGTCGCGGTGGCGACCAGGTACGTCGATGCGTTGACGGGTTGCGTGAGCGACAGCGAGCCGGTGCGGAATTCGAAGGAGGCCGACTCGGGATAGGTCTCGGAGCCTATGTAGGTCCGACCCTGCGGGCTGTTGCCGTCGGTCAGGTAAAGGTCGATCGTCATCGGGTAATCGGCGTTGGCCGGTGTCGTCTGGACCCGAAAGCGGTAGTCCAGCTGGCCGGTAGCCTGATTCCAGCTGGTGGCATTGGCGTCGAAATCAGGATAGTTGAGCAGCGTGTTCGGTCCCGTGCCGCTCCCGCCCACGTCGAGCGCGGTCATGCCCAGGTCGATTCCCGGCGTAGAGGTCGATCCATTGGCATGGAATTGGTTGCCGCGAATGGTATTGCCATACGAACTATCGTCGAGCGTGCTAAACCGTATGCCCGCATCGTTGTGGGCAATCACGTTTCCGGTTGCCGTGCCGGGTGACCAGGTGCCGCTATCGATCGTTTCGTTTGCAGCGTAGCCAAACCGGTTGCCGATCGAGCCGCTCAGGATAAGAGCAGCCGTGCCGTTGCCCATGGGCGCGCCGTTGGGATGTACGCCGATCAGGTTTCCCACGACCTGCGTATCATGGGCGCCGTTCAGGAAGATGCCCGTCTCGTTGTTGGCGATAGTGTTGCCGGTGTCGTTGGTCTGACCGATCTCCACCCGATTGAATTCCGACTCGACCACGATGCCGAAATCGTTGCCCATCGCGGCGCCGCTGTCGTCGGTGCCGATGAAGTTGTTTCGGATCAGGACCAATGCGGTTGGGTTGGCGGTCTCATATGCCTGCACGAGAACCCCAATGTAGTTGCTCCCGATGATGTTGGGTTGACCTGGGTCGAGCGGCCCAAGCTGGCCTGGCGCGGCGAAGTAGGCACCGGCAAATTGGTTGTCAGTTATCGTATTGCCGCGAATGAAGGCGCCACTTTCCCCCTGGCTGACGAAACCGTTCTGGTTGTTGGAGATCCTGTTGTTCGACACCACAGTATTGGCGCCACTGAGAATCTGGATGCCGATCTCCATCCCGAGGTCGTCCCCGTCCGGATTGATGCCGATCCAGTTTGAGTTGATTTCGTTGCCGTCGGCGGGAGCGGAGGTGTCGCTACCGACCACGATTCCGTTCTCTCCGGAATGTCCGATCAGGTTGCGGCTGGAGCCTTGGGTTCCAATGATGTTGTCTGATCCGATGACCTGTATGCCGTGCAAGCCGTTTCCGTAGTCCGCCGAGTCGAATCCCGGTGCGATTTCTCCGTCGTGGGGTGTGCCGATTCGATTGCCCAGCACTACCTGGGAATCTGCCCTGACCAGGATGCCTGAAAAGCCGTTGTTGGAGATGGTGTTACCTTCCAGAAATCCGATGCTATTGCCCTGGCCGGCGGATTCGAAGATGACAATGCCGTGGCCTCCGTTTCCATCTTGCGGTCTGAACGGTCCGGAGCCGGCAGTTCGTCGCAGCCCGATGACGTTGCCCTGGAGAGCATTTGAAGCTGCTCCATCCTGGATCAGGACGCCGTTCGCACCGTTTGCAACAATCATGTTTCGATTGATCATGTTGGAGCTGGAGCCAGTGATGACGAGGCCGTTGGCGTCATTACCTGAGTAGGCGTAAGTCGTTGCGTTCCAACTGCCGCCGAGGACGTTGGATTCGATGGTGTACCCATCTCCTCCCTGGATCAGGATGCCATTCCCACCAAAACGCTCAATGCCGATACTGCGCACGGTAGAGCCGTCTGCACCCGACTGAAACCTCAATCCACTGTAAGAGCCACTGTTGGTACCACGCAGGACCAGGTGCGTGGCGCCTTCCTGCTCCCAATCGGGGTGGGTATCGCCGGCGAGGGTGATCTCGCTGGTGATTGTGGGCAACGGGCTGCCCACATTGATGATTGAAAGGTTAGGGATAGTTCGAGGTATGGATTCACTTAATTCGATGGTTGCGGGTGCGGAGGAAGCATTGGCTTCCTCCAATGCGGCTCTCAGGGTGCACTCCAGGACGAATGGAGGTGGATCACCGATGAATGTGCCTGTGGAGCAGATGCCGTCGCCGGGATCATTGTCGGGGCTATCGCTGAGCGCATTGATGGTAAAAGTCGTCTGTGCCATTACGCTGCTGGCGGCAAAGATCAGGCCGAGCAGCACGGCGGCCCGGAAGTTGGGTTGCTTGGTCGTTCGGTTCATGCTGTGTTCTCTTCGGAAGCTTGTAAGGGGGTTACGCAGTCGGGAGAGTCCAGAGGACACACACGGCGTTACCGGGAACGGTGGCTGCGGTCCGGCCGTGTATCATGGAGTTTTCGTTTCGGGGAGATCCATGCCGGACAGGGATTTGATCGATCGGCCGAAGCCTCTGCGCGATGAGGACCGCTTTGACGTCGAAGCCGTCGATGCCTGGCTGAAGGCGCGGGTCGAGGGGCTGGAAGGGGAGCCGGAAGTCAGCCAGTTCTCGAAAGGGGCATCGAACCTGACTTACCTCCTGCGCTACCCGGATCGCGACCTGATTCTGCGCCGGCCGCCGCCGGGCACCAAGGCGAAATCGGCGCACAACATGGTGCGCGAGCACGATATCCAGGCCGCGCTCAAGCCGGTGTTTCCCTGTGTCCCGGATATGGTTGCGCTGTGTACCGATCAAGACGTGATGGGCTGCGACTTCTACGTCATGCAGCGCATCGAAGGGATCATCCTGCGACGCAACCTGCCCGGTGGGCTGGACCTGGGCGAAGACCAGGTGAGAACGCTCTGTCGCAATGCGATCGACCGGCTGATCGAACTCCATTCGGTCGATATCGAGTCGGCCGGCCTCGAAGACTTGGCCAAGGGCGCCGGCTACAACCGGCGCCAGATCGAGGGTTGGTCGGAGCGTTTCCGAAAGGCAAAGACCTGGAACGTTGGCTCGGGGCGCTATGTCATGGACTGGCTGGCCGACCATATCCCCGACGAGATCGCCATCCGCGTGATCCACGGCGACTACCGTTTCGACAACCTGGTGCTGGATGCCGCCGACCCGATGCGCATCACCGGCGTGCTCGACTGGGAGCTGGCCACCCTGGGCGATCCCCTGATGGACCTGGGCAACTCGATGGCCTACTGGGTGCAGGCCGACGACGATTTCTATTTTCGCGGTTTCCGGCGCCAGCCCACGCACTTGCCCGGCATGATGACGCGCGGCGAAGTCGTGGACTACTACTGTCACCGCACGGGCTTTCATCCCGACAACTGGGCCTTCTACGAAGTGTATGGCCTGTTTCGTCTCGCCGTCATCGCCCAACAGATCTATTACCGCTACCATCACGGCCAGACCAGCAACAAGGCATTCCGGCACTTCTGGCTGGCGGTCAACTACCTGCTGTGGCGTTGCCGCCGCGTCATCCGGAAAGCGGGCTGAGCGGCGCGTGACCAATTGCACTGGTTCGGCCGCCCGCCCGAGACCACACTGACCTTCACGTATTCGAGCCGAATCGGGAATGATGCAAGACGAAACCTTCAGCAACGAGCGGGTCGAGCCGTCGGCGCTGCCGGATTTCCGGCGTGTCGAGCTCACCCCTGTGGCCGACGCTTACCTGCCCTGGGCTCTGGTCAGCCAGACCGCCTTCTGGCTGCTGCTCGCCCTGGCCGCGCTGGTCGTGCCCAGGCTTCCCTTCGTGCCGCTCGAGGGCTTCTGGTGGCTTCCGCTGCCGCCGGTGGCGATCGCGATTTTCGGCGCGGTGTACGCCCGCCTGGATGCCCGCACGCGGGCCTGGGCCCTGCGGGAGCATGACCTGGTCTATCGCTACGGCGTGCTCTGGCGCAAGACCGTGATCGTCCCCTTCGCCCGCATCCAGCACGTCGAGGCCCTGCACGGTCCGCTGGAGCGCTATCTGGGTCTGATGCGGGTCAAGTGCTTCACGGCCGGGGGGATGACGGCCGATCTCACCGTCAAGGGACTCGATCGGGCCGCTGCCCGACGGGTCCGCCAGTACCTGCTCGAGCAGATCGCCGAAAGCGAGGACGGGGACGACGTTACGGGCGCGGACGGGCCAGCGAAAACGACCGATCATGAGCCGGGTTGACGTCAATACCTGGCAGCGCCTCGCGCCGATGGCGCTGCTGTTCCTGATCATCAACGGCGGCGCGAAGTTCGTTCGCGAGAACCTCTACGCATTCGCCGGGGCCGGCGTGGGCTTCGCTTTTCTCGACAAGCTCGGTCTGCGGGAGTTCGTGCTCGGCGGGCTGGTCCTGTTGCTGGGTGCTGTGCTCATCGCCACGATCTACCACCGGCGGTTCCGTTTCCGCATCGAGGGCGACGCCATCCGTGTCCGGCGGGGCCTGATCGAGAACAAGGACCTGCGAATCCGCTTTGCGCGAGTCCAGAACGTGGGGCTGAGCCAGCCGATCTATTTCCGCCCCTTTGGTCTGGTGCGTTTCACCCTGGAGACGCCGGGCGCCGAATCGACGGAAGTCGCGTTGCCCGGCATCAGCCGCGAGCTGGCCCTGATGCTCCGCGACCATATCGCCCGCCACGGCGGCGCGCAGGACGCAATCGAGGCGGAGGAAGCGGGCAGCCCCGGTCAGGGCGGGGACGAGGCGGAGGAACCCGTCGACCCGACGCTCGTCCACCAGCCCGGCGGTCTGCGGCTTTTCGCCCACGGCCTGGTCAGCAACCAGGTCTGGCTGATCGCGGGCGTGGCCGCCTGGGCATTCGGCACGGCATGGGATCATGTCGAGGGCTGGATCGAGTCGATGGGCATCAACGTCGTCTTCGAGCGCGTGCTGGCGCTGGGCTGGCTCGGGGTGGCCTCGCTTCTGGTGGGATTCGCCGTGCTGCTGTTCGCGCTGTCGGGGGCCCTTTCCCTGGTCCGCTTCCATGACTTCGTGCTGCGCGACCTGGGCGATCGTTTTCTCGCGGTCGGGGGGCTGCTCGACAAGCGCGAACAGAATATCCGGCGCGAAAAGCTGACCGGGCTGACGCTCTACCAGACTGCGCTCGGTCGCCTGATCGGGCAGTGGTACCTGGTGGGCAAGCAGGCCAGCAGCAAGGAGTTCGAGGTCGACCCTTCCGGCAAGCACTTCCTGGTTCCCGGAATGCGCCGCGGTGACCTGGGCATCGTCGGCCGGCTGATGCCCGGATTCTCGGTTCCCGAAGCGTTCCATCCCGTCAGCCGGCTTTTCCGAAGTATGTTCTGGCTGCGAACCGCTCTCGCGGTGCTGGCCGGTGTGGGCGTGCTCTGGTGGCTGGCGCCGCAGGCCAGGGGTTTCCTGTTCATCCCGCCGGCGATCCTGCTGCTGGTACTTTTCCTGATTCACCGCAGCTGGCGCTGTTGGGGCTGGCGAGTGGTCGACGGCGTGTGCTGGGTTCAGCAGGGTGTTTTCGGGCTGCGACGAGACGCGTTCGAGCTGTCGATGGTTCAGCAGGCGGCGGTCGTGAGGACCCCGTTCTTCAGGAGACACGGCCTGGCGACGGTCCGCCTGGTGCTGCCTCAGGGTCAGGTGAGCATACCCTTCATGCCGCTCGATGAGGCCAACGACCTGGTCAACCGGGCGGTCTACGCGGCCGAAACGTCCCGGGGGCACCGGGTCTGAAGGGCAGGGCCGCCCGTCGCCCGCAGGCTCCGGTCGCGCGGGTGCCCCGTGATAAAATGCCCCGCTGTCCCAATTCCCGGAGTCCGGTAGAGCATGAGCGATCAAACGCCCGGCGCACGCTTCAGAACGCTGGTCGCCGACCAGCCCCCGCTGCAGGTTGTCGGCACCATCAACGCCTATTCCGCGCTGCTGGCCGAGAAGGCCGGGCACCAGGCCATCTATCTGTCCGGAGCCGGTGTGGCGAACGCATCTTACGGGCTGCCGGATCTCGGCATCACGCAACTGTCCGACGTCGTCGAAGACGCGCGACGGATTACCGCGGTGAGCGACCTCCCGCTGCTCGTCGATGTCGACACGGGCTGGGGTAGCGCCTTCAATATTGCCCGCACGGTTCGCGAGATGGAGCGGGCCGGTGTGGCCGCGATCCACCTCGAAGACCAGGTCGCCGCCAAGCGCTGCGGCCACCGGCCGAACAAGGCCCTGGTCAGCCCCGAAGAAATGGCCGATCGCGTTCGTGCGGGCGTCGACGCCCGCCGGGACGAATCCTTCGTCTTCATGGCCCGGACCGACGCCTACGCGGGGGAGGGCATGGCCGCCGCGGTGGATCGCGCCAACCTGTACGTCGAGTGCGGCGCCGACATGATCTTCGCGGAGGCACTGCACACGCTCGAGGAATTCGGTGAGTTTGCCCGCCAGGTGAACGTGCCGGTGCTGGCCAACATCACCGAGTTCGGCAGGACACCGCTGTTTTCCGTCGAGGAGTTGCGCGAGGCCGGGGCTGGGCTTGTGCTGTACCCGCTATCGGCATTCCGCGCGATGAGCAAGGCGGCGCTGATGGTCTACGAGGCCATCGGTCGCGACGGCCACCAGAAAAACGTGGTCGACGCCATGCAAACGCGCGACGAATTATACGAGGTGCTCGGCTATCACGAGTTCGAGCAGAAACTGGATCAGTTGTTCAGCAAGGAGTCGTCATGACCGAGAAGAAACCCGGAGCCGGCCTGCGCGGCCAGTCCGCCGGCCAGACCGAGATCTGCACCGTCGGCGCGTCCGGCAACAGTCTGCGCTATCGCGGCTACGCCGTCGACGAGCTGGCCGAGAAGGCCTCGTTCAACGAAGTCGCCCACCTGATTCTCAAGGGCCATCTTCCCGACCAGGACGAGCTTGACGCCTACACCAGCCGGCTGAAGTCGCTGCGTGGACTGCCCGACGCCCTCAAGGAAGTGCTCGAGCGGATCCCCGCCAACGCCCATCCGATGGACGTGCTGCGAACCGGGTGCTCCTTCCTGGGCAACCTGGAGACCGAAGAGAGCTTCGACGAGCAGCAGGACATGGCTGATCGCCTGCTGGCGACCTTCCCGTCGATGATCACCTACTGGTACCGCTACAGCCACGACGGCAAGCGCATCGACGTAGAGACCGACGACGACAGCATCGGCGGCCACTTCCTGCACCTGCTGCACGGCAAGGCGCCGAGCGAGCTGCACGCCCGGGTGATGGACGTGTCGCTGATTCTCTACGCCGAGCACGAGTTCAATGCCTCGACCTTCACCGCGCGCGTTTGCGCCTCGACCCTGTCGGACATGCACAGCTGCGTGACCGGCGCGATCGGTTCGCTCCGGGGCCCCCTGCACGGCGGCGCCAACGAGATGGCCATGGCCATGCTCGAGAAGTACCACTCGCCTGAGCAGGCGCGCGAGGACGTGCTGCGCATGCTCGAGGCCAAGGAAAAGATCATGGGCTTCGGTCACGCGGTCTACCGCGAGAAGGATCCACGCAACGCGATCATTCGCGAGTGGTCGCGCAAGCTGTCCGAGGATGTCGGCGACGACACGCTCTTCCCGGTCTCGGAAATCGTCGAGAAGACCATGTGGGAGGAGAAGAAGCTGTTCGCCAACGCCGACTTCTACCACGCCTCGGCGTATCACTTCATGGGCATCCCCACGGGCCTGTTCACGCCGATTTTCGTGATGTCGCGCGTGACCGGCTGGTGCGCCCACATCATGGAGCAGCGTGCCAACAACCGCATCATTCGGCCGGGTGCCGACTACATCGGGCCCGAAGACCGGTCGGTGCCTTCGATCGACCAGCGCTGAGCCCAAACACAGCAAAGCAAGGCGGCCTGGTGCATCGAGCGGGCGATTTGGAAATCTCCGATTTCGTATGAGCCCGGTCGATGCGCCAGGCCGCCGCCCCGACTAACCGCCGCGTCGCGACATCGCCGCGGTAAGAATCAGTCGCAGGGCGTCTTCGAAGGGCAGGTCCATCGGCTCGCACCATTCCTTCGGCACGAAGATCGTGTAGCCCGCCACCTGGTAGCTCAAGGGCAGGTAGACCGCGACTTCGCCTTCCTCACCGAAGGGCAGGTTGGAAAAATCCTCGCGGGTGACGAAACCCATCATGCCGATCTTCAGGTCCGGGTGGCGCACCATCACCGCCTGGGTGAAGCGCTCGGCGTCGTCGCTCGAGAAATACTCCACGAAATCCTTGGTCGCGCGGAAGATCGACTTGATCACCGGCATTCGGTCGAGGATGGCCTCGCCAAGGTCGATCAGCTTGCGGAACAGCCAGACCTGGCTGAGCAGCCCGATGGCGATAACCAGGACGATCCCGCCGACCAGGCCCATGCCTGTGATGTACCAGTCTTCGGGGAGAACCGTCTTGATCAGCGAGCCGATCCCGCGTTCGGCGATCCCGGCCAGCCAGAGGACAATGAGCAGCGTGAGCGCGATCGGGATGATCGTGCCCAGCCCCTTGAAGAAGAGGCGAACCAGGCGCGCGATCGGACTGTCGTGATCAGAGCTCATCGATCTGCTTCCGGAGCTTCTCTCGCTGGTCGGTGACGATGCGCTCGAGGGTTTCGATGCGCTCGCGCAGTTCGATCTCGACGCGTTCGAAATGCTCGCGGTCGACTCCCTCGCCGCGGCGGGATTCGAACCAGTGGCGGGCGACTGCCACGATTCCGATGATGGCGGCGATCGCGACCATGGCGGAAAATAGGTTCATTTGTGGGTATCTCCTTCGACAGCAGGGGCTCAGGGGCGGCTTTCGGGCAGCTCGTGCCAGTCTTCCTTGTCCGGTGCGGGTCTTGCGGCCGGTATGCGTTCCATCAGGTGGCAGAGGCAGTCCTGCCGGATGACGCGCTCGTCGGTGGTGAGCATGGCCGGCATCATGGGCCTGCTGGTGAGGATATCGCCTTTGTCCACGCTGAACCATACGGCCGAAGCGTCGACTTCCTCGTGCCCCCGCACCAGCAGCGCGGGATCGACCGGTGCGTTGACGTGGCCCAGGCGCGTGCCGGGCGGCAGCTCGCGGAAGTTGAGCTGGTCGAGGTCCTCGCGCAGCACGATGTCCGAACCATCGGGACTGAAGCTGAAGGAATGCGCCGGGGGCAGGTTGACGGTTGCCACCATCTGGAAGAGCTCGATGTCTTCCGGCGCTGGCGGCCGGGGATCCAGCTCTTCGGCGTTGATGATCGACGCCAGGTAGGACAGGGCGTGGTCGGCGCCGTCCAGCCGGGAGGGCGGCCCGCATTCCAGGGTCACGGCAGGGCAGAACTCGCCAAAGGCCATGGACTGGACCCCCCGC
>JAZBPT010000171.1:0-3749 GCA_036351755.1 Wenzhouxiangella sp.
CAGCGCGACGCCTGGATCGAGGAGCTGGTTGCAACGACCCGGGCGGAGCTGGTCCACCAGATCGGCCAGGTCGTGTGCCTGTACCGGCGCCACCCGGAGAAACCGAAGATCGAGCTACCCCGCAGGTAACGCCGTCCAGCCATGGAACTGACCGAACACACGGCCGGTAATCACCATCAGATCCGCGGGGTCGAACCCGGGCGGGTCTTCGTGACGGACCAATGGTATGCCTCCAGCCTGGTGGTCGGCGCGCGATACCTCGAGACCGACTGGCCGGTTGCGAGCCTGGAAGAACTGTCGGGCCCCCACCTCGATTCCCTGGTCGAGATGCAACCGGAGCTGGTCATCGTGGGCACCGGACAGCACCAGCAATTCCTGTCGCACGAAACCCAGCTGGCCTTTATCCGGCACGGCATCGGCATCGAGTGCATGACGCTCGACGCCGCGGCCCGCACGTTCAACGTCCTCATGAGCGAGAACCGCCGGGCTCTCGCCGCGCTGATCATCGGCTGACCGGCGCTCAGGGCTCCTGACCGCCTTCCGAACCCCGCTGAAGCCAGGTTTGCCGAGCCCTGGACCCGAACACCACGAACAGATTCTCGCTCGCATCCTCTTCGCCGGACTGCGCCATACGCTCGGCAATGGTACACAAGCCCGGCGCCAACTCATCCACTTCGAGCAGGCGAACCGCGCGCCCCGAACGGGCGATTAAAAAAACGCAGGCGCCCAGCTGGCCGAGCTTGTCGGCGAACTGATCGACCGAGCAACCGCCCTGCAGCAGCAAACCGGGTGCGAACTCCATCAACAGGCACAGTCGCTCCCGGTTGCGCTCGATCAGGCCCGTCATGCCGTCGAGAATTCGTGCCTCGCTGCCCTGGCAGTCCATCTTCACCAGGTCCAGACCCGCCTGCCCCAACTGGCTGTCCAGGCTGTCGTATCTGACGGCGACCGAGGGCCGGCCGGGCACCGGATGCAGGCGCTGGTCGCCGGGATTGGTGGCGCTGCGAAAGAGTCGTCCATCACCCTTGCCCTCGGCGATCGCCAGGCGCCGCGCCTCGGCCTGGTCACAAGCGTTGGCGAGCACGTTGGCGCACAACAGCCGAAAATGCGCCGGATCGGGCTCGAAGGCAACGACGCGACCTTTCGGACCGACGCATTGCGACATCAGGACGCTGAAATAGCCGACGTGCGCACCGAGATCGACGACGCTCATGCCCGGGCGCAGGATTCGCTGCAGCAGCAAGGTTTCGGCCTCCTCCCAAAGCCCCTGATCACGCAGGCAGGGTGCGAAACGCTCATCGGCCCCGAATGCCACCAACAGCCGGAACTCGGGCACGCCGCCGGGCCGCACCGTCAGAAGCTGCAGATCGGACGGCTTCGGCGCGCCGCTCATACTTCGACCATTCCCAGGTGCCGCGTGACGAGGGTCGGATCGACATGGACCTCGAAGCCGAGTTCGCGCAGCTCATGGCAGACCCAGTAATCCTCCGACAGGTACTCGTCGCCTACGACGCCGACCCGAAAAATATCGTAGTGCACCGCGGCGCGCTGGTCCTCGCCGCGAAGATTCGACGAGCGCCGGTAAACGCGCCCCTCGGCGATGGCCTTTTCGACCAGCGCATTCACCGCATCGCGGGATAACAGCAGGGCGGCCGTTCCCACTCGCTGGACCCGGATCAGGCTCCCCGCTTCCCCCGTGGTGCGGCCGAGATTGAACTTGCGGCTGCCGTCGGGATTGCGGCCCTTGAGCGCGACGGCGGCCCCGACCACATCGACGCCGGCGGCCAGCATCCGCTGCAGGCCGTCGACCGGAAGGACGACATCGGCGTCCAGGAACAGCAGGTGGGAATGCTCGCGCCGGGCATGAAACTCCGAGACGATGCTGTTCCTCGCCCGGGTGATCAGGCTCTCGTTGCCGACGGTCATCAGCGAGAAAGCCAGTCCGACGTGCTGGTAGCGCAGCAACTGGTCGACCATGTTGCAGTGCATCATGCCGCCGTAGGCGGGCGTACCGATCATGAAACTCATGACGCCGGCCGGTACTTGTCGCGATGGCCATTGAGCTGTCGCCTGATTTCCGCAAAGCGATCCAGTTGCTCGTCGCTCAGTTTCTGGTACTCCGAGAGCAGGGCCAGGTTGGCGCGGTAATGCGGCTGGCCGCTGGTATTGGATGGGCTGCGCGGGTGATGCAGATGAACCGCAGGGCGCAGGTCGAGCTGGGTGCCCGGAACCCGGGCACGCTCGAGCAGGTAGCTCATGGCGTCGTCTTCCCCGCCCCAGCCCAGGAAGCGTTCGTCCCAGCCGCCCATTCGATCGTAGACGCCTTGCGTCATCATCACCGCCCCACCCGCGAAAGGCGGGAACTCTCCTTTTGCCTCGCGATCGCTCGCCCGCTCCGCGGCCCGTTCCGGCACCCAGTCGAAATCGCCGTCGCGCACGCGGCGGCTTTCGGTCTCATCCAGGTCGAGAATGCGGACATAGGGCTTGACCACCGAGTAGCCGGCCGCCAGCAGCTCGACCGCGCCAGCCAGCGCCCGGCCGAGCACGATATCGGCATCGGTGAACATCAGCCAGGGGGAGCGCACCACGCGAACCCCCAGGTTCAGCCCCCAGCTCTTGTTGAACGGGCCCGGATTGTAGGCGAACAGATGCTGGGCCCGTGGATGGGGCAGGTTTCCCTCCAGTCGCGGAACCGCATCCTGCTCGACGACCACCACGATCAGCTCGGGGTGGCTGGCCAGGCTGCGCAGGACGGCGTCGAGGTTGAGGCGACGCGCTTTGCCTTCGCCCTCCCGGTAGGTGAGAATGCAGGCCAACCGCTCTATCACGAGATTCTCCTGCCCGAATGATCAGCGCGCTGATGGTAACCCAGCCCGGCCGCACGAGCTCGGCCCTCGCGGCGATGGCCGACTTTGCCGCGCAGACGCATCGCGATCGGGAACTCGTCGTCGTCCACGACGCCGATGCCGCCTTCGGCGAGACCCTGCAGGCCGCGGCGGCGCGCCACGGCGATGCCGCCATCCGCATCATCCGGACCCGGTCGAACCAGACCCTCGGCGAGCTGCGCAACCAGAGTCTTGCCGAAGCCCGCGGCGAATTCATCTGCCAGTGGGACGACGACGACCGCTATCATCCCGAAAGGCTGGCCATCCAGTGGCAGGCACTGCGCGACGCGCGCGCGGACTTCTCCTTTCTCCAGCAGCAAATGCACTTCTTTGTCGAGACCGGCGAGATGTTTCTGGTCGACTGGGACGGCGAGGCCTACCCGATGAACTTCATTCAGGGCAGCATGATGGCCAGAAGATCCCTGGTGCCCGACTACCCGCCGCTGCCGCGAGGGGAAGACACGCCGGTGATCCGCGAAATTCTCCGCCGGGGCCATGCGATTGCCGGCATCGCCGACAGGGCGTGGACCTACGTCTACACCTGTCACTCGGCCAACGCCTGGTCGGTCGCGCACCACAGGGCGATCGCCCGATCCAAGGGCGTGGGTGCTGCCCGCCTCCTGCAGTCGCAGGCAACGATCGAATCCCGGCTTGCGCAATACGATCCGCCGCTTGCAGATTTTCGCCTGACCCCCGGCGGAGCACTCCCGGGCGGCTGACTGGCGGCGATCGGAAAGCGTCACGCGAGATCCTCCAGAAAGGGGCGGGCCAGCGCGGCCAGCGTGGCGTCCGAGCGCATGATCCAGGACTCGTCAATCAGGCCCGCGTGCATTTCACTCATATCGCGACGCTCAGCCGCCCACC
>JAZBPT010000172.1:0-6111 GCA_036351755.1 Wenzhouxiangella sp.
CACCCTGGAGAACGATGGTGAAACGTTCATCCTTACCTACTACACCTACCTGGGAGGCGAACAAGTCTGGTTGATTGGCACCGGTGAGCTGCTGGACGGACGCATCCTCTTCGAAGACGTGTCCGTCACGACAGGGGCTGATTACGGCAGTGCATTCGATCCTGCCGACGTTGAAGTCATACCCTGGGGAGAAATCGAGATGAGTTTCCTGGACTGCGATCGGGCCGTGTTGAACGTGTCACCGATTCTTCCGGCATTCGAACCATTCGTGATCGAGATGCAGCGCATTGTGGAAACGAATTGCGGAACCGATGGGCCGGCGGAGCGGGATCGGGTCATTGCCGGCAACTGGTACGATCCCGAACGCAGTGGCGAGGGGTTCCAGCTTGCTTATGAGGAAGGGCGCTTCATCCTGACCTTCTACACCTATCGGGATGGCGAGCAGGTCTGGATGCTCGGAGTTGGTGACCGGGCCGGCAATACCCTGACTTTCCCAGAAGTCTACGTGACCGAAGGCGGCGATTTCGGTGGGCGATTCCGGGCGGAAGATGTGCAGAACATCCTGTTCGGCGCCATCGAGATGACGATCGAGGACTGCAACAACGCCACGATCCAGATCGAATCGGCCCTGGCCGGGTTCGAAGACCAGACCCTCGATGTCGAAAAGATCGTGACGGGTAGCTGCAATTAGGGACAAGCCGCCCGGTCGAACTCGGCCGGGCGGCGCTTACTGAAACTGATCCTCGAACAGGGGATCCAGGCAGATCAGGTCGTGGACGATGTCTTCGAAGACTTGGGTGTCGTCGAGGGTCCAGTACAGGTCCACACAGCCTTCTCCGGCATCGAGGCCCGACGGCGCCATGTTGATGCCTCCGCCCGTGAACGTGTGCTGCCGCGCTTCGCTCCATTCCTGGCCGGTTTCGCTGTGCGAGGAAAAGAGCTGGACGTCGGAGCCGACCGATTGTCCCCAGAAAACGGCGAATTCACCATCGTCCAGTGCCAGGGGTGTCGAGAGGAAGTCACCGTCGCCCGAAGAAATCTCGGTTGGAGGATCGCTCCAGTCATCGATCTCCGTGCTCGTCCGGGCCCACAGACGGCTGGATCCATCCTGCTCACTCGTGGAATAGGTGACCAGAAAGCGATCGTCGGCCTCTCTCCAGGTGATCCTGGCGTATTGCGCTCCGGCGGGTGCGATCTGCACCTTGCTCGTGTCCCAGGATGCACCATCGTCATCGGACCAAGAGACGTAGGCCGGCGCGTCGAGCGGGCGATCGTAGACCATGACGATCCGGCCGCCCGGAAGTCGAACGGCGCGGGGGCGGATCGAGCCCGGTTCTCCCCAGCCCAGTTCCACGGGGCCCTCGATAGTGAAGTCCTCAGCGTTGGTGGAAGTCGCTCGATTAATGCGCAGGCCGTCATCGCTCATCGTCGAGTAGAGGAGCAGATAGGCGTTCTCGCCCGTTTGTATGAGCGAGCCATGACTTTCGTACATGCCGGTGGCGAGCGCCGGGGACGGCGTCGTCCACGTCGCTCCACCGTCGGATGAGCGAGCGACGTACAGTTGGTAGGTGGTATCGAGGTCAACCCGGTCCATGACCACGATGCGTTCCAGCGGGCTGTCCCACGGTTGCAGGGCGAATCCCAGAGTCTCGCGGGCCGTGGTATCCGTTACCGGGATCTGGCTGACGGCAAACAGCGGCAAGCAGGCACAAAATGCGGCGCTGAGCCGCATGGCGGTGATGGTCTTGATGGCAAACTCCCGGATTCGAATCCCTACGCGACTCAGGGTAGGGCATTTGCCATCGAGATGCGAATCGGCCGGCAGGCGAGAAGCCACGCCCGCCCGATGTTCACTCCGTTTCGATCTTGCCGGAAACGCGCGCCTTGATGCCCTCGGTCACGTGCGGCTCGATGGCGGCGCGCATGGGTGTGATCAGCTTGAACGGGGCGGCCAGGATGTGGCCGGACTGCAGCCACTGGTCGCCGCCGGTGACGTCCATCACCACGCCACCGGCCTCTTGCACGAGCAGGGCGCCCGCGGCGATGTCCCAGGGCTTGAGGTTGAGTTCCCAGTAGCCGTCGAGGCGGCCGCAGGCCACATAAGCCAGGTCCAGCGAAGCGGTGCCGGCGCGGCGGATGTCCTCGACCTTCTCGAAGACCGAGTTGAACATCGCCTGGTAGGCTTCCATCAGGCGTCGCTGGCGGAAGGGGAAAGCGGTTGCCACGACCGCCGTGGCCAGCTCCTTGCGGCCCGACACGCGCATGCGCTGGCTGTTGAGAAAGGCGCCCTGGCCGCGCGCGGCCGTGAACATTTCCTCGCGCAGCGGATCGTAAACCACGCCGGCCTCGATCCGGCCCTTGATCTGCAGCGCGATCGAGATGGCGAAGTGCGGGATGCCGCGCAGGTAGTTGCTGGTGCCGTCGATGGGGTCGACGATCCACACGTAGTCGCTGCTGCCCGTCTGGCCGCCTTCCTCGCCCAGGATGGCGTGGTCGCGGTGGTGCTTGCCGATGTATTCGCGGATCACCTGCTCGCAGGCGCGGTCGACATCGCTGACGTAGTCGTGCCGGGCCTTGCGCTCGACCGGGATGCCTTCCAGGCGCGAGCGGTACTTGACCGCCAGCTGGCCGGCGCGACGCGCGGCCTCGGAAGCGATGTTGATATAGGGGTTGGTGGACATTGCGAGCGCAGCTTCGGTGCCAAACCCGTAAGGATAAAGGATTATGCGACCTATTGCCGCACCGAGCGCCGTGCGAAATCGGGTTCACGCCAAGGCGCCAAGGCGCGAAGGACGCCAAGCAGGAGCGAAGTCCCAAAAGATGCGAAACCTGCTCCAAAGTCATGCAAATCCTTGATTGTCCACTATTTCAATCAGTTCTTTGCGAACTTGGCGCCTTTGCGCCTTGGCGTGAACCCTCTTGCTTCCGGCGTGAGGAAACGGTCCGGGTAGAATTGGCGCAATGACGAATACTGCGAGCAATATCCGGGTCGTGCTGGTCGGCACGACGCATCCGGGCAATATCGGTGCCACCGCGCGGGCGATGAAGGTCATGGGGCTGTCGCGCCTGTACCTGGTTTCGCCACAGGGCTTTCCTTCGGGCGAGGCGACGGCCCGGGCGTCGCACGCCGACGATATCCTGGCCGGCGCCGTGGTCGTCGACGACTTCATGCAGGCGATTGCCGGTTGCCCGCTGGTGCTGGGCACCTCGGGAAAGGACTGGTCATTGCCGCAGCCGGCGATCGACCCGCGGACCGCGGCCGCGAAGGCGGTCACGGAGGCGGCAAACCACGAAGTCGCCCTGGTCTTCGGGCGCGAGAAGACCGGTCTGCACGTGGAGGAGATCAAGCGCTGTCATTCGCTGATCAGTATCCCGACCAGCGAGCAGTACGGCTCGCTCAACCTCGCCCAGGCCGTGCAGATTCTCGCCTACGAGGTGCACCTGGCGATGATCGGCGGTGCGCCCGGCGAGACGCCGCCCTCGGACTGGCACCCGGTCGAGCCCGAACGGCTCGAGTTCTTCTTCAAGCGACTGGAAGAATCCCTGCTGGCCATTCGCTTTCTCAATCCGCGCCAGCCCAAGCGCCTGATGCAGCGCCTGCGCCGCCTCTACCTGCGGGCCCGGCCCGACGAGAACGAGCTCAACATCCTCAACGGCATCGTGTCGCACACCCTCGGAGTCGTCCGTGAGCGAGAAGACGAAAGCGACCGCTGAGCCGACCGGCGACGACGATCGCTACCAGCGCATCTGGGAAGCGGTCGCCGGCATTCCGCCGGGCTGTGTACTCAACTACGGTGAAGTGGCCCGCCGTGCTGGCCTGCCCGGCAAGGCCCGCCTGGTCGGCCGGGCGCTCGGCCTGGCGCCGAAGAAGATGGCGCTGCCCTGGCACCGCGTCGTCAACGCTCAGGGCAAGATCAGTTTCCCTGAGGACAGCCGCAAGGCCGCCGAACAGCGCCGGCGCCTGGAAGAGGAGGGCGTCGAGTTCGAGAGCGGCAGCATCGACCTGGACCGATTCAGCCCGGAACGCGCGTTGGACCGCATGCTTTGGGGGCCGGGTTAGCCGCTTGCGCGGCGTTTGTTGGTTTGTCGGTTTTTTGGTTTTTTGGTTCGGCGCGGAAGTCGTTGCGGGGCGGCTGCGCCGCGCATGGATTGGTGGGGCGGCGAGTTCGGCTGTCGTGATCAATTGCCCGTGTAGAAGCTCCGTAGCAAGCTGAAGACCGCCGGCTCGTGTTGTTCCAGCCATTCGGGCGCGTCGAAATAGTACTCGCTGGTGACGGCGAAGTACTCGGCGGGGGATTCGGCGGCGTAGGGGTCGATGGCGGGTTCCTCGTCGCGGTCGAGGGCGGCGTTGATTCGTTCGAAGGCCTCGGAGAATTCTTGGGTCCATTCAGCGGCATCCATGCTGGCTGGCAGCGGCGGGAAGCCGTCCATGTCGCCGTTGAGCTGGTCGATCTGGTGGGCGAGCTCGTGGACGACGACGTCGAAGCCCTGGCCCTGGGCGGAGTCCATCACGTCGGCCATCGAAAGCACGACCGGTCCGCGCGCCCAGGCCTCGCCGGCGCGCAGGTCGCGGCCGTGGCTGACCACGCCGGCCTCGTCCTCGTATTCCTCTTCGGCGACGAACTCGTCGGGATAGAGGATGAAGGTATGAAAGTCGCCGTACGCGTCGATACCGAGGTCGAGAATGGGGCGGGCGGCGAGCAAGGCGACGGCGAGGCAGTCCTCGTAGCCCGGCTCCAGGCCGGCGGCGCCCAGAAAGGTCTTGCCGGCCAGGATTTCGGCCGCGCGACGGTGCAGCCGTTCCGCCGATTCTCGCTCGACGGCGGCCAGGACCGGAAAGTGCCGGACGACGGCCGCGACCGCCTCCTCCGGGGGCATGGCGGCGTCAACCTTGCGCTGCCAACGTCGCTGGCGCCATTTCTTCAGCATTTCGGATCGGGCCTTGTCGTCCAGCGCCCGATTATCCGTCATCCTCGTCAAACGAACCAACGAACCAACGAACCAACGAACCAACCAGCCAATGCGGTAAGCTTCTCCCCCATGGCGACCGCCCCTTCCCAAACCGAGCGCGACGCGGAGCTGGCACTGGCCCGCGAGTTGATTTCGCGCGCCTCGGTCACGCCCGAGGATGCCGGCTGCCAGCCGCTGATCGCCGAGCGACTCGAGGCGGTCGGGATGACGCTCGAGGCGATCGATGTCGAGGACGTGCGCAACCTCTTCGCCCGCCACGGCAGCGGCTCGCCGCACCTGATGCTGGTGGGGCACACCGACGTGGTGCCGCCGGGGCCGGAAGCGAACTGGGCTTCGCCGCCCTTCGAGCCGGAAATCCGGGACGGCATGCTCTACGGCCGCGGAGCGGCGGACATGAAGTCCTCCGTGGCGGCCTTCGTGCTCGCCCTGGAAGCGTTTCTGCAGGCGCATCCCGATCACCCCGGCACGATTTCCCTGCTGCTGACTTCCGACGAGGAAGGGCCGGCCCGCCACGGGGTGCGTGCCGTCGTGCCGGAGCTGGAGAAGCGCGCGCTGATGCCCGACGCCTGCCTGGTCGGCGAACCGTCCAGCCGTGAGCGCCTCGGCGACGTGATCCGGATTGGCCGGCGCGGGTCCATCCAGGGCCGCTTGCACGTCTACGGCAGGCAGGGGCACACCGCGTACGCCGATCCGGCCGAGAATCCGGTTCACCGGGCGGGTCCTTTGCTGGCCGAGCTGGGCCGGCTCGATTTCGACGACGGCGACGAATTCTTTCCGGCCACCCGGCTCCAGATCTCCAATCTGCGCGCCGGCACCGGCGCCGACAACGTGACGCCCGGCGAGCTGGAAATCTGGTTCAATCTTCGCAACAACCCCAACAGCCGATCCGGGGAGCTCGAGGCGAAACTCCGCAACCTGATTCAGGGCTGCGATCCCGGTCGATGGGAACTGGAGTGGCGCGTTTCCGGCGAGCCCTTCGGTCCCGCAGGCGGGCCGCTTCCCGGCGTGGTGATGGATGCCTGTCGCGAGCTGCTCGAAATCGACCCGGAGCCGGACACCGGCGGCGGTACCTCCGACGGCCGCTTTTTCGGCCCGCTCGGCATCCCGGTGGTCGAGCTCGGACCGGTCAATGCCACGATC
>JAZBPT010000173.1:0-3686 GCA_036351755.1 Wenzhouxiangella sp.
CGGCCCGACGCGCTGATCGCCACCGGCCGTTCGGACTTCCCCAACCAGGTCAACAACGTCCTGTGCTTCCCCTACATCTTCCGCGGCGCGCTGGATGTGGGGGCGACGGCCATCAACGACGAGATGAAGATGGCCTGCGTGCACGCCATCGCCGAACTGGCCCAGATGGAAGCCTCCGATGTGGCTGCCCAGGCCTACGGCGGCCAGGCACCGAAGTTCGGGCCCGACTACCTGATTCCGCAGCCGTTCGACCCCCGGCTGCTGGTGCACCTGGCGCCGGCCGTGGCGAAGGCGGCAATGGACACCGGCGTGGCCACGCGGCCGATCGAGGATCTCAACGCCTACACCGAGCGTCTCTACCAGCACGTCTTCCGCACCGGGTTGCTGATGAAGCCGGTTTTCGATGCTGCGCGTTCCGATCCCAAGCGCGTGGTCTTTGCCGAGGGCGAGGAGGAGACGGTGCTGCGGGCGGTGCAGACCGTGGTTGACGACGGCCTGGCCAAACCCATCCTGATCGGGCGGCCCAAGGTCGTCGACATGCGCATCGAGCGTGCCGGCCTGCGGCTCAAGCCGGGCGAGGACTTCGAGCTGGTCAATCCCGAGTCGGATCCGCGATTCAAGGAATACTGGCAGACCTTCCACGAAATTACCCAGCGCAGGGGCGTGACGCCCGATTCGGCCAAGGCGCTCGTGCGTACCCGCACGGCGGTGATCGCCGCGGTGATGGTGCACCGCAATGAGGCCGACGCGATGATCTGCGGCGTGGTCGGTCGCTACCAGAAGAAGTTGCAGTACATCACCGAGGTTTTCGGAACGCGCGACGGCAGCGGTACGCTGGGCGCGCTGTCGGCCATGACCAACGAGAACGGCGTGTGGTTCGTCTGTGATACCCACGTCAATCCCGACCCGACTGCCGAGCAGCTCGTCGAGCTGACGCTGATGTCGGCCGAACGCCTGCGCATGTTCGGTATCACGCCGCGGATTGCACTTTGTTCGCATTCCAACTTCGGCAGCCACGTCAATCCGTCGGCTTCCAAGATGCGGAAGGTGTTCAACATGCTCCAGGAACGGGCCCCGGATCTCCAGGTCGAGGGCGAGATGCGCGCCGACGCCGCCCTGATGCCCGCCATCCGCGAGCGAATCTTCCCCAACTCCCGCCTCAAGGGCGAAGCCAACCTGCTGATCATGCCCAACCAGGATGCCGCGCACATCGCGTTCTCGATGGCACGCGTGGTCGGCAAGGGCGTGACCATCGGCCCCATGCTGATGGGCATCGGCCGCCCGGCCCACGTGCTCACGCCCTCGGCCACCGTGCGCCGCGTGGTCAACATGACCGCGATTGCCGTGGTCGACGCCCAGCAGTACGAGCGGCGCACGAAGACCAGCGGCGAGCTGTTCGTCTGAGCGACCGGGCGGCTAACCCCCGGCGTTGTTGACTGGCCAACTTTGCCCGCGGCGTCTCACGGGCACCATTGGCCGAGCTTGCGGGGTGCGCTTGCGAACAGACGGCTCCTGAACATGGCCCTATGATGGGCATCCGTTGCAAAGAGCAAATGGATGCCCCGCGATGAATCGCTCCGCCCCGACTCTCTCCCGACGGTCCCGTCTCTTGAATGGGCGTGAGCTGATGGCCCATGGCACAGGGCGGATGATCCTGGAGGCGGGGTGCTGGGTTGCGGGTATCGCGCTGATTGCGATCTATTTCCTGGTAACCGCCGACCTGGAGGGGCAGCGCAAGCAGGGCATCGAATTGTTCACACAGGCGAGGGCCGAGGCCTCGGTTGGCCACAGCCTCGAACGACTCCCGCTGCCTGGCCAGACCGCACCATCTTCCGACGATGAGAAAGTCGAGCGTGCGGCCGCGCCGGCACTGGATATCGACGAAGAATCGCTGCCTGTCGCCATTCTGCGCATCGCCAGGCTTGGGCTCGAAGTCCCTGTCTATCCCGGACTGAACGAGCTGAACCTGAGCCGCGGCGCGGGCTGGATCGGCGGCACTGCCGCCCCGAATTCGGGCGGGAACATGGCGATTGCAGCGCATCGTGACCAGTACTTTCGGCCACTGAAGGACATCCAGATCGGCGACACCATGGTGCTGGAGAGCCTCTCAGGGCGAGGCGAATTTCGCGTGTCCAGTATCGCGATCGTGGATCCGGAGGACGTCTCGGTTCTTGAAGACGCCGCGGTTTCCACCATTACGTTGGTCACCTGCTACCCGTTCTACTTCATTGGCAGCGCACCGCAGCGCTACATCGTGCAGGCCGTTGCCCATGATCCACCCGGGAGTGCGTCAACACAGGACGCGATTCCCACCGCTCCACCATCAGGAGAAACACCATGAACACCCGTTTCAAAATACTTGCCATGGCATCGGTGGCCTTGCTGCTGAACCTGGCGTGGACTGGCCATGCAATGGGTCAGCAATCCGAAATGCCGCAACCCGAAATGGACCGGGCGAGTTGTGAGGAAGTCCAGTGGAATCGCGACTTGCTGCGACATTACCCCTGGGTGGTCGAGGCGTGTCACGAAGCCATCATCGTCGACGGCGAGAAGTGGGCGCGATTCGAAGCCGAGTTCGATCGACTCAATCGTGATGGATCGATTACTTCGACGTTTCGCAATGATCGTGGTCGGTCGCTGGGCCGTGTTCGCCTGATGCCTGGTCGAGACCAGCGAGTACTTCTGGACGGTCGCCCCTATCGGTTCTCCCAGTTGCAACGCGGCCAGGTGCTGAACTTCTATGCGCCCGAAGATATCTACGCCTTTACCACGCAGCCAGGTGCGCCGGCCAGTGAACTCGTCCAGGTCGTCGAGCCTACGGATGCAGAAATTGCCACGCCGCAACTGGCCCAGGCCCAACCCGTCGCAGACCAGCCGCCAGCCACCTTGCCGGCCACCGCGGGACCACTGCCGGTCGTCGCCCTGGCTGGACTGCTGTCCTTGCTGGGCGGGTTCAGCCTCACCATGCGCCGTCGTTCGCAGAGACTGAGTGCCTGAATCCCGGGCGTTGTTGCCGAGCTGCTCCGGGCGGTCGCAAGTCGGTCGTCCGGCACTTTCTTGACGAGAAGCCTGGAGCAATTTCACAAGCAGCCGTCGGGTTTGAACACGGGCGCTTGTGCGGCTGGGCTGGGAAGATGCCGATCATTGGAATGACCGGGTGAAGGGCGGGTCCAGCGTGGAGCGGGCGACAGCGTGCGCCAGCGAACTGAGGGCAGCCAGGTCCGCCTGTAGGCTGACTGATCAGTCAGGACCAACTCCGCAGGAGAGGAACAATGCCTGATCTCCGGTCCCCTGGATATGATCATCATCGCCGTCACCCCGAGCAACGCTTCGATTCCCTGGCTAGCTGGGAGAATGAAGGCGGCAGCCTTTGTCAGCGTCCCGCGGCCGATCCGGCCGACAGTGGCGATGAGACCACCGGTTCACTCACCCCGGATTATCTGCTCCTCGACGCACTGCCTTTGGGCGTCCTGGTCACCAACCAAGACGGTGAGATCACCTACAGCAACCCCGCGATTCAGAAACTCTACGATGTCTCGGCGGCCGAGCTGCTGGGTGCCCTCTGGTATCGCTGCACCGATGCGCGGGATATCGTCTCGCTTTCGGCCCCGTCGGTGAGCGGCAACAGCGCCGGTCAACCCGGGATTTTCGAGGTACGTATGGTCACTGCCTCCGGAGCGGAGATC
>JAZBPT010000174.1:0-3337 GCA_036351755.1 Wenzhouxiangella sp.
GCCCGCCGGACACCGGCCTGGCGGACCTGCTGCGCCTCGTCGACCAGGTATCGCGGCGCTCGGCCTACCTGGCGCTGCTGCGCGAGCGCCCGGAGACCCTGGAACGGCTCGTGCGGGTCTTCCACCTCAGCCAGCGGGTGGCCGAGTGGATCATCGCCGCCCCCCAGCTCATCGACGACCTGCTCGATCCGATCAACGGCTTCGAGCTGCCCGCTCCTCCCAGGCCCGATCCCGAAGACCGCGAAGCCAGCCTGTGGGCGCTGTCGCGCTGGCGCCAGGCCGGCTTCCTGCGCACCGCGCTGGCCGAACTCGACGATCGGCTCGACGCGATCGGCGCCGGTCGTCAGCTCAGCGAGATGGCCGGCACCATCGTCGACAGCGCGCTCGAGCTGGCCGGCAGCGGAGACGCCGACCTGGCGGTCATCGGCTACGGCAACCTCGGCGCGGCGCAGCTGCACTTCGAGTCCGACCTGGACCTGGTCTTCCTGCACCGATCGGGGGACGCGCCGAGACGCGTCGTCCAGCGCCTGGTCAGCGCCCTCCAGATGCCCCTGCCGGGCGGACGCCTGTTCGAGATCGACACGCGCCTGCGTCCCAACGGGCGCGCCGGCATGCTGGTATCCACCCTGGAAAGCTTCGCCGAGTACCAGCGCAACAAGGCCTGGACCTGGGAACACCAGGCCCTGATCCGCGCGCGATGGGTCGCCGGCGACCGGGCCCTGGAAGCCGAGTTCGAAGCCGTGCGCAAAGCGGTGCTGACCCTGCCGCGCGAGGAGTCGGCCGTGGCCGCCGACCTGGCCGGGATGCGGGCGCGCCAACTGCGTGAGCGTCGCGAGTCGCCCACCAAGCGCGCGCTGACCGACCTGCAGTTTCTCGCCGAGCTCGGCGTGCTCGTCCGCGCCGCCGACCACCCGGGGCTCGTCGCCCACCGGCGAACCGACTCACAGCTCGAGGCGCTCGCGGAAGCCGGCTGGCTCGGTGCCGAAACGGCCGGGGCCCTGGCCGAAGACTGGCGCGGACTGCTCGAGCGGCGTCACATGGACTGGCTCCGGCGCGAACCGGCCCCGTTCGACGAGGACGGCGTTCGCGGACGCATCGACGCGGCCTGGCGAAGCCGTTTCGGCTGCCCGCCGGGATCGGAGAAGGAATAGATGGCTGCGGGAATCGACACGAAGGCGCTGGTCGAGCGCCAGCGCGAGCTCGCCGCCCAGGTCATCGACCGCGACGACCTGCGCCTGCCGCCCGGGCTGGTCGCGGGCGTGGACGCCGCCTTCCCCGACAAGGGGCGAACGACCCGCGCGGCGGCCGTGCTGATGCGCTTCCCGAAACTGGAAACGGTCGACGAGGTGGTCTTCGAGCAGGCCACCGAACTGCCCTATATTCCCGGCCTGCTCTCGTTTCGAGAACTTCCGGCGATCCTGGGCGCGCTGGAACGGCTCGCCATTCCGCCGGAGCTCGTGCTCTGCGACGGCCAGGGACGCGCGCACCCGAGACGCTTCGGTATCGCCTGCCACCTGGGGGTGACGACCGGGCTGGCGACCATCGGCGTGGGCAAGAGCCGGCTATGCGGCCAGCATGATGAACCGGGTCCCGAAAAGGGCGCCTCGGTGGACCTGGTGGACGGAGATGAAGTGATCGGCCGCGTGGTCCGCACCCGAAGCCGCGTGCGCCCCCTCTACATTTCGGTCGGCCACCGCGTCAGCCTGGCCACGGCCGTCGACCTGGTCCTGGCCTGCACGCCCCGCTATCGCCTGCCCGAACCGGTCAGACGCGCCGACCGGCTCGCCGGTCGGCATTCAGGGATTTAGTCCTCGGCCAGATGCTCTTTATAAGCTTCGGCGTCCATCAGCTCGTCGAGCTCGCCGGGATCATCGAGCCTCACCGAGAACAGCCAGCCGTCGCCGTAGGGATCGTTGTTGACGATTTCGGGCGTGTCGGCCAGCGCCTCGTTGACCACCACGACCTCCCCGGAAACCGGGGAGTAGATGTCGGATGCCGCCTTCACGGACTCGACTACCGAGCAGGCGTCGCCGCGACTCACGGTATCGCCCTCTTCGGGCAGTTCGACGAAAACCAGGTCACCCAGCTGCTCCTGCGCATGGTCGCTGATACCTACCTTGACCACGCCCTCTTCTTCCTGGCTGACCCATTCGTGGCTTTCTGCGTAGCGCAGATCGGAAGGAATGTCGCTCATGAAGCCGTCCCGTGAAAGTTCGCGCAGATTCTATCAGCAATCGGACGAACTGCCGAGAAGGGAACAGCAGCGCTCACGCCATCGGTTGCAGGCACACGCGGCGTCGCTTCTTCAGGTTGAGCCAGTGGCTGACGATCAGCGTGATGCCGCCGGCCGAAGTCAGGGCCGAGGCGGCCAGGGGCGGCAGCACGGTCGCCTCGAGAAAGGCGGCGGCCAACACCAGGGCCAGGCCCGCCATGCCGGCCAGCAACAGGCCGACACTGCGGTGGCTGCGATAGCCCAGCCAGAACGCACCGAGGCTCAGGGGCAGGATCAGCAACAGCAGCAGGCGGTGGAAGAGGTCGCTGCCGAAAATTCCCAGCGACATCATCGGCGCAAGGACGATCGCCAGGCTGAGCACCAGGCACTGCACCAGGCACACCGCGGACACGCAGATACCCGCCCGATCCAGCAGGCTGGCACGCGTGGCTCGTTCGGGTGGGTTGAAGACGACAGCCATGGCTTCGCGGGGTAAGGCGGCGAAAATCGTATGATATAACATTTTCGCCTGCGCGTCTCCCCCATCGCAGCCGCGGTCTTAGAATGTCGACTTTGCCCGGCCTTCGACATGCCCGACTTCATCCTGCCCGCACTCGAGACGGCGAAGATCGACTGGCGCGGCGACACGCCCTTCGCCCCCGAATACGGCGACAGCTACTTCATGCCCGGCCGGGGCATGGCCGAAAGCGCGGCCGTGTTCGTCGAAGCCAGCGACTTGCCGCGGCGCTTCGCACAGCTGCCCGAGGACGGGTTGTTCGTGATCGGGGAGACCGGCTTCGGCACCGGGCTGAACGCATTGCTGGCGGCCGACTGCTTCGACCGTCATGCACCGGCTTCGGCGCGCCTGCATATCTACTCGGCCGAATGCCACCCGCTGACGCGCGAGGATCTCGCTCGCGCCGCTTCACACTGGCCTCAACTGGCCGGACCCGCCCGCGCACTGCTCGCGGCCTGGCCGCCGCCGGCCCCGGGATTCCATCGCATCCGGCTGAGCGAACGCGTCGAGCTGACCCTGATGTTCGGAGATGCCGCCACGCTGTGGCAGGCCGGGCCGGATCGGATCGACGCCTGGTTCCTCGACGGCTTCGCGCCCTCGCGCAACCC
>JAZBPT010000175.1:0-2835 GCA_036351755.1 Wenzhouxiangella sp.
GAACTTCTCGACGTAGTTGTCGAAGTTGGTCAGCAGGATGTGCTTGCCGAAGCCGTCCAGCTCGGTGCCCGTGTAACGCGGCAACCAGTTTTCTACGATGCTTTGTTTGGTGTCCATTCGGTTTCGTTTGTTCGTTTGTTCGTTGGCTGGTTTACTGGTTCGCTGGTTCGGCTCAGCTTGGTTTGCGGGGCGGCTGCGCCGCGGCGGCAAATTCAGGTATTAGCGCTCGGTTGGCACCGGAACCCTCGCGGCCACGCCGTCCACCAATCATTCCGGATGTCGAACCAGCCAACTAGCCAACCAGAGAACCAGTTAACGATTCAAGTTGAATAACCTATCATGCTCTCTTCTTCGAATCGTTTCCGGACTATGGCTTTTTCCGAGAAATTGCCGGGCCTCTTAATCGCCCTGGGTATCGCCGTGGGTGCCTGGCTTGTCGTGCGGCTGGTGGGCATGCTGCCGCCGCCGCTGGGCTCGCTGCCCCTGTCCATGATGCTGGTGGCCATCCTGGCCGGGCTGGTGCTGGCCGGGCCGGCGCACCGACGGCCGGCCTGGAAGCCGGGGCTGGATCTGGCGCGCGGGCCGATCCTGAAGATCGCCGTGGCGCTGATCGGGCTTCGGCTGAGCCTGGCCGACCTGGGGCAACTGGGTGCGCAGGCCCTGCCGCTGGTGCTGATCGTGGTGCTGGTCGGGTTGGGCGTGACGCTGCTGCTGGCGCGCCTGGCGGGCGCGGCGCCGCGGCTGGGTATCCTGCTGGCGGCCGGGACGTCGATCTGCGGCGCCTCGGCGATTGCCGCCACCGCGCCCGGCCTGAAGGCGCGCAGCGACGAGGTCTGCTACGCCATCGCCTGCATCGCGCTGATCGGCCTGACCGCAACCGTGCTCTACCCCTGGGCCCTGAACCATCTGTTCGACACGCCCGAGCAGATCGGCTTCGTGATGGGCGTGGCCATCCACGACACCGCGCAGGTCACCGCGGCGGCGGCCCTGCACGAGCAGGCCTGGAATTCCGAAGGCACGCTGGTCGCCGCCACGGTGGCCAAGCTGATGCGCAACGCCGGCATGCTCATCCTGATCCCCGGTCTGGTCTGGGCATACTCGCGCCGGCACGAAGCGGGCTCGGCGAAGGTCAGCCTGCCGCTGTTCATCGTCGCCTTCATCGTGCTCTCGGGCGTGCGCAGCGGCGTGGACGCCCTGCTCGGCCCCGATCACGCGCTCTGGAACGAACTGCTGGGCGCGGTCGCGCAGGTTTCGATGTTCGCCTTCGCCATGGCCATGGCGGCCCTGGCGACGACCGTGCAGCCGTCGGAATTGAAAGCGCATGGGTGGAAGCCGGCCGTTGCCGCGGTGACTTCAGCTGCTGTGATGTTTGGGGTTGCGGTTTGGTGGGTTTAATAGGTTTCAGGGTTCAGGTTTCAGGGAAAACAAGTACGGCGTCGCCCCGGGCTTGACCCGGGGCCTTCTCTCTACTGGCGCCTCCGGAAAGAAGGTCCCGGCTCGGGGGCCGGGACGACGCCTCGCGTCGATTTCTGCGACGGCGGAAGTGATTGGTGGGCGGCTGCGCCCTGCGCACCGGAACGAAAGAACGAATGAACGAAACAACGAAGGAACGCAGTACCGACATCGGGAGCCTGCTCGCCGCGAACGGGCTGACGATCGTCTTTGCGGTGATCTTCGGGTGGTCGGCGGGGATCGTGTTGTGGGCTTACTTCGCGCAGAACCTGATCATCGGGTATTTCTCGCGCAAGCGGATCCTGGCGCTCGACGAGTTCAAGACCGACGGGTTCAAGATCAACGACCGCCAGCCGCCGCCCACACCGGAGACCAAGCGGAAGACGGCCAACTTCTTCGCCTTCCATTTCGGTTTTTTCCACCTGGGCTACTTCGCCTTCCTGGCCCAGGCGCACCGGCCCGACGGGCTCGACCTGCTGCTGCTCGCCGGCGTGGCGGTGAGCTTCTGGTTCAATCACGCCGCCTCCTTCCAGCGCCACATCGAAGCCGACGCGAAGGGGGAGACCAACATCGGCACGCTGATGTTCCTGCCCTACCTGCGAGTGGTACCGATGCACCTGGCCGTCATCATCGGCAGCGGCGCCGAGCTGATGAACACCCTTCCCGGCCTGGTCGGCTTCATGCTGCTCAAGACCGGTGCGGACTGGCTGATGCACCACGTCGAGCACCGCATCCTGCAGAAGGCTGGTTAGCTGGTTGGCTAGTTGGCTAGTTGGCTGGTTCGGCAGCCGAAAGGACTGGTGGGCGGCAGAGCCGCGAGGGAAGTGCTGCCAAGGAAGTGACCTCTTCGTCTCGCGGCGCTGCCGCCCCGCAAACCAACCTGAGCCGAACCAGCCAACCAGCCAACCAGCCAACGCTCCTGCCACCCCTCCCACATCCGCCTCGCCGCAGGTAAACTCGAAAGCAAGCCCTCTCGGAACCCGCGGAGTCGTCATCGATGCACTGGATCGCGCACAAGTTCGGCGGGACTTCGCTGGCTGATTCCGATTGCATAGCGCACGTCGTCGACCTGCTGGAGCAACGCGACGACGAGGGTCAGGTGGTGGTCGTCTCGGCGATGGCCGGGGTGACCGACGAGCTGATCGCGCTCACCGGGCTGGCCGCGGCCGGCGATTCGGCCTGGTCGGGGCGGCTGGCGGCCCTGCGCAGCCGGCACCTGGACACGCTCGAGGCGCTGGTGGGCGATGGTGGGGAGCCGGCGCGCGAGGCGCTGATCTCCCGCTTCGATCAGCTCGAGCAACTGCTGTCGGGCCTGTCGCTGATGGGCAGCGCGCCGGTCGAGGCCGTGGAGCTGGTTTCAGGCCTGGGCGAGGTGTTCAGCGC